>NZ_JBNHHB010000234.1:0-7490 GCF_059091905.1 Arthrobacter sp. Dra40 | reverse complement strand
TGCGCTCGTTCCACGCCTGCCGGATGGCCTGCGCGAACGCCTCGGCCGGCTGCGCCCCGGAGATCCCGTACTTGCGGTCCAGCACGAAGAACGGCACGCCGTTTACGCCGAGCGCGCGGGCTTCCGCGATGTCGGCGCGGACCTCCGCGGCAAAACGGTCACCCGACAGGGTCTCGCGGATCTCGGCTTCGGGAAGGCCCAGTTCGACGCCGATGCTCACCAGATACTCCGCGTCGCCAATGTCTTTGCCCTGCTCGAAATGGCCGGACAGCAGGGCGTCCTTGGCCTGGTCCATGACGCCCTGTTCCTTCGCCAGGTGCAGGAAGCGGTGGGCGGTGAAGCTGTTGGCCACCACCACGGAGTCAAAGTCATAGTTCAGGCCCTCGCCCGCGGCCTGCGCCGTGACATGGCCGAACATCTGCTTGACCTGGTCCTGAGGCATGCCCTTGATCCGGGACAAGTACTCGGTCTCCGTGCCGTCATAGTGCTCCGGCAGCGTGGGGTCCAGCTGGTAGCTGCGCCACTCGACGTCGATCTGGTCCTTGTGCTCGAAGCCCTCCAGGGCGGTTTCGAAGCGGCGCTTGCCAATGAAGCACCAGGGGCAGGCAATGTCGGACCAAATCTCAATCTTCATGGACACGTCAACAACGGGCGCGGGTTGGCTATTCCGTGTCAAGATCCCCGTTGCAGAGGCGCCGCACAACGTCCGTGAGCATGTGCAGGCCGGCCACAATGTCCTCATCCCGGGTGTACTCATGCTCGTTGTGCGAGATGCCTTCCACCGAGGGCACAAACAGCATCACGGTCGGAACAATGTCCTTCATGTTGGTGGAGTCATGCCCCGCCAGGGTCTTCACCTTCCGGTAGGACAGTCCCAGATCGACGGCGGCCTTCTCGGCCAGCTCCACGCCCTCGGGCTGGTAGGGCATTACCGGCCAGCAGTGCGAGCCGCCCTTCTCGATCCGCACGTTCGCTGCCTGCTCGATCTCCAGCATCCGCTCGTGCAGGATCTGGTCTGCCTCGGCGAGCACCGCTTCATCCGCTGACCGCAGGTCCAGCAGCAGATTGACCCGGGACGGCACGACGACGGGGGAATTCGGATACACATTCAGCTGTCCCACGGAGGTGTGCAGGACGCCGGGGAACCGGTCCGCGATCTCCCGTGCCGCCACCACCAGCATCGAGGCACCCAGCAGGGCGTCCTTCCGGTCCGCAATTACCGTGGAGCCGGTGTGCGACTGCTCGCCGTGCACCACGAACTCGTATTTGTTCGCCGCCCAGTTCGAATCCACCAGTCCGATCGTCACGCCGTCGCGCTCCATGCTGCGGCCCTGCTCGATATGGATTTCGGCGCAGTAGGCCGCGGCCGGCCCGGTCCCGGACCCGAGGCACCCAATGGATTGCAGCGCTTCAGCGACCGTGATGCCGGCAGGGTCCTCCACCGCCAAGGCAGCAGACGCGGCCATCTTTCCGGTGTAGACCGAGCTGCCCATCATCGAGGGCTTGAACCGTGCGCCCTCCTCGTTGAACCAGTTCACGACCGCCAGGTTGTGCCGCGGCACGACGCCGGCGGAGCGCCATTCGGCTGCCAGCCGGAACGCTGCGTGCGCAGCGGCGAGGACACCGTAGGCGCCGTCGTACTTGCCCGCAGTCGGCTGGGAGTCCAGGTGTGAGCCCACCACAACATACGGCGCGTCCGGGACCAACTCCAGCAGGCCGAACTGGTTGCCCACCTGGTCGAACTCCACGCGGAAGCCCTCTGACTCCAGCAGTTCGGTCAGCCACCGCCGCTGCTCGCCGTCCGCCGCCGATCCGGCCAGTCGGTGGACGCCGCCGTTCTCGGTCGCCCCGAACCCGCTCAACACCTCGAAGTCCCGCACAAAGCGTGCGTCGTCGCTGGAAAACTGTTCGCTCATCGTGCGTCCTCCTGTTCTCCGGTCTGCGGTGACCGCACGGATGGATCCTGCAGCACGTGCAGCAGGGCAGGCTTGCCGCTGTCCACTGCACGGCGGAAGGCATCCCGGAAGTCAGCGGTCCGCTCCACCCGCTCGCCATGGCCGCCGAAGGACTCGGCCCACTCGGCGAAGTCGGGGTTGGTCAGCGCGGTGCCCGATGGCCTGCCCGGATAGGTGCGTTCCTGGTGCTCGCGGATGGTCGCGAAGCACCCGTTGTCCACCACGATGGCCACCGGTGCGCTGCCATACGCTACGGCCGTGGCAAATTCCTGTCCGTTCATCAGGAAGCAGCCGTCGCCCGCCACGGAGACCACCTGCCGGCCGGGGAAGATCAGTCCCGCCGCCACGGCTGCCGGGATTCCGACCCCCATAGCGCCATTGCGCGGCGCCACGAGGGAATTCGCCGCTGCATGTTGCAGATAGCGAGCCGGCCACAGCGCGTGGTTTCCTGCGCCATAGGTGATAACGGCGTCGTCGTTCAGTTCCTCCCGCAGCACTGCCATGCACTCGTTCAGGTCAACCCCGCGGCCGCCGTCAACCGGCACCGGGGAGCTGAAGCGCTCGTAGTCGGCGCGGGCGTCCGGCAGCCAGGACGGTTCGGCGGCGCTGGGGGCAGCGAGCCCGGCCAGGGCCTCGGTGAACGCGACCGGATCGGCCACGATGTGCTGGTCCAGCCGCCCGAAGTGCCCCAGCGTGTCGCCGGGCATGACCACCACGGTTTCGGCGTCCAGCCCGGCGGTGTACCCGTCGCTGAGCACGTCGGCGCGAGGGCAGCCGATGAACACCAGCAAATCCGACTTGTCGAACCGCTCCGCCAGCGCATCACTGCGTGCGTAGCCGAGCGACCCGACATAGCTGTTGCCGCCGTCGAGCCGGTGCGGCACCGCATCGTACGCGCGGAAATCAGCCGCAACCGGAATTCCTCGCGCGGCGGCCCAGCGGACCAGCGACTCGCCGGACTCCTGCGTCCAGCTTTCACCGCCCACCACGATCATGGGCCGGCTGGCCTGTGCCAGCCTCGTGTCGAATTCCCGCAACGCTGAGGACGCCGGCGCCGTGCGCGCCAGGGCGCGCGGCGTCACGGGGGCTCCGCCCGGGACGAGGTGGGTGAGCACATCCTCCGGGAGGCCGATGACCACCGGGCCGGGCCGGCCGCTGAGGGCGGTGTGGATGGCATCGTCCACGACGCCGGCTGCCGAGGCTGCATGGTCCAGGGTCAGCACCTTCTTGGCGGTGCTGCCGAACCAGGCGTTGATGTCGAACTCCTGGAAGGACTCGCGTCCCCGGTCCGCCACCGGGATGAGGCCGACGAAGAGTACCAGCGGCGTGGCGTCCTGGTAGGCGGTGTGGACGGCGATGAACGCGTTCGCCGCGCCGGGCCCACGGGTCACCATGGCGACGCCGGGAAGATTGGTCAACCGGCCCTCGGCCAGCGCCATGAAACCGGCACCTCCCTCGTGGCGCGTGACGACGGTGGTGATGGAGGAATCGTGCAGGCCATCCAGGACGTCAAGGAAGCTCTCGCCCGGGACACCATAGACCCGCTTCACCCCGGCCGCCTCAAGCTGTGCCACGATCAGATGTCCCGCGCTGATGCTGGCGCCGGCGCTGCCGGCCTGTGGCATGGCTGTAGTGCTCACGCTGTTCCCTTCGTTCGGTCTTTGTCTCGTTCCATGCTGGCAGCGGCGAACTGCGAAGTAACTAGCTGAAGCCAACCCCTTTGGCGCAACTACACTGTGCTCATGCACACCGCCTTTGATGAAAAGTCTGATCGAGCCTGGTCCGGACTTGTGGCGCGGCTGCGGCAGCAGGCCGGGCCGTTGAAGACCGACTTCGTCAACCGGGTACGGAGCATCCCCGGCTACGCGCAGGACCTGGTCGGTCATGACGATCTGGAATCGACGGCGGCAGGTTCCCTCGAGCTGATCCTCAACTGCCTGGAAGAGCCCGCGTCCTATCCCGGCTTGCTGAAGTTTGCGGAGGAACTGGGCGCCCGCCGGGCACGCCAGGGTGTACCGCCGGAGGCGCTGATTTCCGCCGTACGCCTCGACTTTCCGGTGGTTTGGGGCAGCCTTTTGGAGCTCTCTGGCCCCGGGGACGCCGCCATGCTGACCACCAGGGTGGAAAGCGTCTGGAAGGTGGTTGACGACTATGCAGCCGCCGCCCATTCCAGCTATCTCGCCGAACGCATCCTGATGGCCCGGGAGGAAGCCGGCGTGCGGCACGAGTTTGTGGCCGCATTATTCGGGCCGGAGGGACAGCTGCCGGAGACCCGGAACCGGTTTGCCCAGGCGTTCGATGTAAACCCGGATGGCCGATTCGGGATTGCCGCAGCGCAGGGGAAAGCCGCCGCCGCGCTGCGCCAGCTCGCATCCTTTTCACACCGCGGAGCACAGGCCTTTCTGCATCAGGCGGAGAAGTACACGTACGTGTTCTGGCCGGAAATGCAGGGGATGCAGGACCTTGGCGGGGTGCGGGTCCCGGCGCCGTTGGCCTCGGTGGCCTGCGGGGTGCATGGTCCCGTGATCGGACTCGGGGAATTGACGGCGGCGGCGAGGATCGCCGGCGTGCTCAGTGACCTGGTCAACAGCGGGGACCGGCAACCGTTGACCGTAGGTGAGGATTGGACCCGCCTGACCCGCCTGCGGATGGCAGGAATCGGGATTGATGTCAGGGCAGGGCTTGAGGCACAGCTGGCAGCTTGTCGGCCGGATGAACGCGACCGGCTGGAGGAAACCGTGCTCTGCTTTATTCGGAACGGGAGCGTCACCGAAACTGCCGAGCACCTGTACTGCCACCGCAACACCATCCTGAATCGGCTCAAGCGGTTCAAGGACCTGACCGGTATTGATTTGATGAAACCCGTGGAGGCAGCCAAGGCCGTGGTCGCCTGGGCATGAGGTGAAGCCCGGCCCGTGAAGTAGCCCCGCGAAGACGGCGGCAGCGGCCCGGCACCGTCGTCGGGCCTCCCTGCAGGGGTGTGCAGATGCCCAACCCGGCCGCTTGAAACGTGTGTGCTTATCGATTGTGAGGCACACGACACTGCCGGAATAGTGGGTAAAACGATTCGAAGGTGCTCCCGCACCGGCGTGCGGCACGCTACTGCCGACAAACTTCGCACCCCTATTGGAGATGCAATGTCCAACGATGTGACACAACCCAGCGCGGCCGACGCCCGCCTGGACCGCAGGAAGATGCGGAAAATATCCACCGCAAGCGTCATTGGAACCACCGTCGAGTGGTATGACTTGTTTCTTTTTGGCACCGCGTCCGCGCTGGTGTTCAACCGGATCTTCTTCCCCGAGCTCGACGGCGCCGTCGGCACCATCCTGTCGTTCCTGACCTTCGCGTCGGCCTATCTGGCCCGCATGGTGGGCGCTATCCTGTTCGGTCACTTCGGCGACCGGCTGGGCCGCAAGTCCATGCTGCTGATCTCACTGATGACCATGGGTGCGGCGACCTTCGCGATCGGCCTGGTGCCGGACTACTACACGATCGGTGTTGCGGCGCCGCTGCTGCTCCTGCTGCTCAGGCTCATCCAAGGGCTGGCGCTTGGCGGCGAATGGGGCGGCGCGGTGCTGATGACTGTTGAGCATGCCCCGGAGAACCGCCGCGGCTTCTTCGGCTCCATGGTGCAGATCGGTGTTCCGATCGGAACCCTGCTGGCCAACGTGGCCTTCCTCATCGTGGCCTCCACCATGAGCGACGAGGCCCTGCTCAGCTGGGGCTGGCGCGTACCGTTCCTCCTCTCCGCCGTTCTGGTTGCTGTAGGCATCTACATCCGCCTCAACATTGAGGAAACCCCGTCCTTCAAGATGGTTCGCGAGACCGGGGCCAAGGCCAAGCTGCCCTTCGCCTACCTGATGAAGCGGTACTGGAAGCAGGTCATCCTGGGCGGCGTCGCCACCCTCTCCACCGGCAGCACCTTCACCCTTTTGGTTGCTTCCGGCGTCAACTACGGCACCACGGAACTGGGCTACTCCAAGGACAAGATGCTCTGGGTGGTCATGTTCGCCTGCGCGCTGGCATTCATCGCCATTCCCTTCTTCGGGCGGCTCTCTGACCGAGTGGGCCGCAAGCCCATCATCTTCGCCGGCGTCATCGCCGAGGCTCTGCTGGCCTTCCCGTTCTTCTGGATGCTGAACTCCAAGTCCGAGCCGCTGCTCTTCGTTGCCTACGGCCTGATGATGCTCGCCTTCTCCGCCAACTACGGACCGATCGCGACATTCCTCGCCGAGCTCTTCGGGTCCAAGGTCCGGTACTCGGGACTGTCCGTTTCCTACATGCTCTCCGGGCTGCTGGGTTCCGCGGCGACTCCCGCGATCACGGTGGCGTTGCTGGCCGCTACCGGCCAGAGCACCTCCATTGCCTGGTACATCATGGGCGCCGCAGTGCTCTCCCTCATCGCGCTGTACCTTCTGACCGAGACCCGCCACGGCAATATTGACGCCGTGGACAACACGGACACCGTGAAGGCATTTGCAAAGGCGGCGTCGTGAGCATTCGCCGAATCACTGCCGCACCAGGTGCAGTGGGCCCGGTGGGGCCCTACTCCCAGGCCGTGGTGGCGAACGGTTTTGTCTTCACCTCCGGGCAGATCCCGGCCGGGCCGGGTGGCTTGGCCGACCAGCCGGAGATCTTCTCCGACCAGGTACACCAGACCATCCGGAACCTGGAAGCCATCCTGATCGAGGCCGGCAGCGGGCTGCAGCACGTGGTCAAGGTGAACACCTACCTGACCAGTGCGGACCAGCTCGACGAGTACAACAGCGTGTACGACGAGTACTTCGGCCCGCACCGGCCGGCACGCACGTCCGTGTGCGTCAGCCTGTGGGGCGTGTCCTTGGAGATCGAGTGCGTCGCCGTGGTTCCCGGAGCAGACCATGGATGAACTGATGCAGCAACTGCGCCGGGTCAGCCTCCCCACCCTCGGCCATTTTCTCGAGGACGGCTTCTGCAGCCCGGACATCCGGAGCATGGTTCCAGGTAACCGGATGATCGGGATTGCAGCCACCGCACGGATCCTCGACGCCGATGCCGTGGCCGTGAACCAGGCGCTGGTCCGGCTGCGGCCAGGCGAGGTCCTGGTCCTCGACATGGGCGGCGACCGGAGCCATGCGCCGGTGGGAGCGGTCACCTCGGCAGCGGCGCGGGCACGCGGGGCCGCCGGCATCCTGGTGGACGGGCCTGTCACCGACCTTGCGGACCTGCAGGCGGCGAACGACGGCGGGGCGTTGCCGGTCTTCGCGCGCGGCACCACGTGCCTGACCACGAAGCGGCACGGCTCGGGCCGGGCAGAGTTTGGTGGTCCGGTCACCGTCGGCGGCACCACGGTGAATCCCGGAGACATTGTCCTGGGTGATGAGAACGGAGTGGTGGTGCTGGCGCCTGAGGTGGCAGCCGCCGTCGTCGATTCTGCCATCGCATCAGACGATGCTGAGCCGGCCATCCTGAAGCGCATCGCCGCAGGGGAGCCGCTCGAGGATGTGCTCTACTTCGGCTAGCGAGCCGTAATGCGCGGAAGGGCCCGGGTGC
>NZ_JBNHHB010000233.1:0-7506 GCF_059091905.1 Arthrobacter sp. Dra40 | reverse complement strand
CCTTCCGCCAGCTGGCGGAAGGGCGCGCTGCGTTTAGACCCAGGCACAGGGGCGGAGTCAGCTGAGGTGGGCGCCCTTGGTTTCGGGGGAGTAGCGCGCCATCCACAACACGGCAAGCAGCACCAAGGCCCCGGCGATGGCGAACGACCATGCGAGCCCCAGATACGGCCACGCGAGCGAGGCGAAGATGAGCGGGCCAAAGCCTGCCCCGATGCGCGAGAAGGTGGATGCCCAGCCGAAGCCCGATCCACGCAGCTCGGTGGGGTAAAGCTCGGAGACGTAGGTGTACAGCACGGGGATAGCGATTTGCACGACCAGGCCGTAGACCAGCAGCAGCGTCACCACAGCCGGGGGAACATCGATCAGGAGCGCGACGACGACCAGTGCCAGTGCCGATAGCGGACCGGTGATGGCAAGAATCCACTTGCGTCCGGTTTTCTCGACGAAGTATGCGGCGATGACGACACCCAGCAGGCCGACGGCGGCCATGCCGGCCGTGGTCAGGAAAGCGCGGGCGGCGGCGAATCCGGCGTCGATAAGGATCACCGGCATCCAGGTCAAGGCCAGGTAGTAGACCAACAGAATGCTGAAGAACAAGGCCCAGGCTGCCGTGGTGATTTTCCAGTTGAACTTCCAGACGGCGCTGAACTGCTCCAAGACGTTGACCGCCGACAACCGCGGTGCCTGGCCCGGTTCCGGCAGCCGCCACTCGCGCACCGTTCCGCCGGTCCGCTGGACCATGCTGTTGATGACCTGCTGGGCCTCCTCGGTTCGGCCCCGGCTAACCAAATAGAGCGGCGATTCCGGCACCGAGCGCCGAACCCAGAACACCAGCAGCGCCGGCAGGACCATGATCAGCATGGTGTACCGCCAATCCGCAACGGTGGCCATGATGAGGGCCGAGACGGCCCCGCAGAGCGCTGCCCCGACCGGCCACCAGCCGTCCATCGCGGTGAGGACACGGCCGCGCAGGCGCCGGGGCGTGAACTCCCCGACCAGAGCGTAGTCCACGGGTACGCAGCCGCCCAGGCCAAAGCCCGCAATAAACCGGAACACGCAGAACCAGACGATGTCCGGGGCGAAGGCTCCCAAGACCGTGAAGATTGAGAAAACCAGCAACGTGGCCGTGAACGCGGTCTTGCGGCCAATGAGGTCGGCGATCGATCCCCAGATGAAGGCGCCCAGAGCCATGCCGATCAGGTTCGCGGTGCCGATCCACGCGGCTTGGGCCGGAACGAGGTCCCAATGGTCGGAGAGCAGCGGAATCAGCACGCCGTTGAGGGTCACGTCCCACGCGTCGAACATGAAGCCGAGCCCGCCCAGCAGGAAAATCTTGCCTTGGACCCGCCAGCGCCAGGGAAGTTCCTGCACAATCTGGTCGCCGGTGGGCAGGTGAGCGGTTTGCGTCATTCGTGGCCTTCCAAGGGAGTAGCTATGCACACTTTAGTCGTGTGCGGCCGATGAAAAATTGTTAGTATTCCACCACTCGACCGAACGACGGCGGTGCCTGCGGCGTGCGTCCGCAGACGATATGCCCGCGGAGCCGCTGGAACACGTGCGGTGCCAGGTCCAGTGCCGCGGCAAAGTCCTGTGCGGAGCTGAACCCGCCGCGCTTCTCCCTAACTTCTATGGCCTCCTTGGCCAGAGCACGGGAGAAACCGGGCAGCGCTTCCAGTTCGCGGGCGGTGGCCGCATTAACATCCACGGCTGCGCGGGCTGCACTGGCTGCACCGGCAGCACCGGCCTGTGCTGCCGGTGTCTCGGCGGGCTGGGCTGAGCTCTGCCGGGCAGGTGCGCCGGCAGCGGCCGCGGCTCCCTGGCGGGCGGCGCGGAACTGTCCGGGGGAGCCCGCTCCGGCCGCCGGGGAGCTGGTGCGGGAACCGGCGCGCGTACGGGCCGCGGACTTGCGGCTCCCGGCGCCGGCCTTGGTGTTCCCGGAGCCGGACTTGCTGCCGGGCCCGGACCGGCGCGACCGCCCGCGCGAGTTCAACTGGCTGCCAGGACGTGACCGGGTGGTGCCGCCGGTGGTGCGGGCAGGACTGGCCGCGGCGCGGTCGCGCTCCCACTTAAACCGCAGGTACTCGGGATTGATGGCCACGGCAAAGCTGCTGCCGGCCAGCCAGCAGGACAAGAGCAGCCACGTTGCGACCTCTTCCTGCACTCCGGTGCCGTCGAGCAGCGCCAGGGCCACGCCGCTGAGGGTGATGTGGACCAAGCCGATGATCCACCACAGCGGCCGCCGGGCCCGTGAACCTACCACCAGCAAGGCGGCCCCGCCCAGGAACCCGAACGTTCCCGCGGGCACCAGCACCCAGAGGCTCTGGCGCAAATTCCATCCCAGGGTGGGTTGGGCCGCTGCCATCAGTAATCCACCGACCTGCCGAAGGACGCCGGCATGGCCGGCGGGAGTTTGGCGACCACCAGCGGGTACAGTGCGGCCACCTCCGATTCCGGCACCTGCAGTGCGGCGGCGAAGTCGGGAACCGTGCGGAAAGGTCCGCGTTCGGTGCGCAGGCGCACGGCCTTGCGCGCCTTGTGCCTGCTGATCCCGGGCAGCTTCTGCAGGGCTGCCGCCGGCGCCGTATTGACGTCCAAGGGCTCGACTGACCCGGACCCGGCCGGGCCGGACCTGCCCGGGCCGGAATTCCCGGTTCCGGAGTAGTAACGGGCGGCATCGAACCCGGGATCGTTGAGGAGTTCGGCGGCAGCCCCGCCAGGGCGGAGTTCGGTAGCGGCGCCAGCGGGGCGCGGGGCAGGGGCTGTACCCGCAGGGCGCGGCGCGGCGGCGCGGGGTCGACGGCGGAACAAGGCCCGGGCGGTGGGCATCGCCGTCGTGCTGTCCAGGGCACTGTCTGCGGGCGACCTGTGGAGAAGGGCCGTCCACGCGCTGCCGGAGGAGCGGGAGGCCTCAGCCCAGCGGTTGCGCAGCCAGGCCTGATTAATCCCCAGCGCATGCAGGGAGCAGATGGCCCAGATCAGCACGCGGGTGGTGCCCCCGGGTTGTTCGTTCATGAACAGTGAAACCACCAGCATCACCAGGTAGAAACCGCCGGCAGACACCCACGCGCCACGGCGTGCCAGCACACCGATCACCACGAAACCGGCCCAGCCCAGGAACCCGGCGCCGAGCAGCGGCAACAGCAGCCACAGGCTGGAGGCCACCAGCCACAGGACCGGTGGGGTGCCTCTCCGGCCGGTGACGGCGGCGGACTGGTCAGCGACGGACATTCAGAACCATCGTGACGCTCTGGTCTTCCTCCACTGTTTCCGACGCGAGTTCCAAACCGGCGGTGTGCGCGCGTTCACGCAGTTTCTGCACCACCGCCTGCTGGACCCGGCCGGCATAGGCGGCGTCGATGGCCTGGACAATTTCCGTTGCCCGCTGCCGGTCGACGTCCTCACCGCTGAAGTGGACCTGCCAAATGCCTTCGGCGTCGCGTTCGAACACCGCGGTGGCGTCGGACCAGGCGGCCTCGATGGAGACCGAGGTGGCATGTGTGACCTCGGCGTGCGTATCTTTCAGGGCAGCCTGCAGCAGGGTCAGGTCCCGCATCCGGGTGTGCACTTGAACCCGCGGCACCGCTGCAGGCACTGCCACCGCGTCAGATGCGTGGCGCTTGGCCTTCTCGTCCATGGCGGCGTTGAAGGTTGCGACGGCGGCGATGGCCGCGGGGATGAGCAGAACGGAAACACTCACGGGGTTTCTCCTGATTGGGCGCCGGCGTGAACCGGAGGGGGCAGGGTAACGGAAGGAGGGCGGCGGCGGTGAGGGGTCGGGCGGTCCGCCCGGGTACCGAGATCCGCCAGCAGGGCGTCCAGTTGGTCGTCGGTGGCCCAGCCGTTCAGGCCGACGGTCCCGTCGGGTGCGACGCGGATTTCGATCCGGTCCGGCTGGGCTTCGATGTTCTCCAGCAGGGCGCGGTAGCGGCCGGTCAGCGCCGTCAGGCCCTGGTTAAGGGAGCCAATCCACGGACGGCGGAGGTCCGGACGGTCCTGGAGATAGGGCCCGTCGGCCAACAGGTCGGTGGCAGCCAGAAGGCCGGCGATATCGTCGCGGTCCCCGGCCCAGCGCTGCAGATCACCGTGCAGATAGCCGGTGAACGTCATCACGGACAGCCCGGCCTTGCGGAAAGCGCGCGCAACGACGGCGCTGGCCGCCGCCTGCTCGAAGGGTTCCCCTCCCAGCAAAGTCAGGCCTTCGGAGCCGGCAGCCACTGCCTGGTCGACGAGGTCGGCGGCGAAGGGGTCTGTCGGGACGAGGTCTGCGCCCCGGGCGGCCCAGAGATGGGGATTGAAGCATCCGGGGCATCTGATGGAGCAGCCTTGCAGCCAAAGCGCGGCGCGCCGGCCGGGTCCTTCGGCGTCGGTGGCCGGGAGGAACCGGGCGTACCTGATGGTTCCGGCATCGGTTTGCGCGGGAGGGGAACCAATGTTGATGCCGGGCCGTCGCCCCGTACGCTGCGGCCCTGACGTCTGTTCCGGGCCCCAGCCGCCTGGCTGCGCTCCGACGTTACTGGCCGGCTGTCTCATGGTGCACGTACTCGCTGGCCGTGACGGCAGTGCGGCTGTAGTCCTCGGTGTACGAGCTGGAGACAGTCTCGGCTTCGAGCAGATCCTCCAAGACCGTGATGTAGTCGAGGCAGTCGGTGCCGAAGATGTTGCGGGTCTCGGCCGACACCGCGCCGTCGGGCCTGACGGTGACGATAAGTTGTTGCTGGTCCATCGCTTCTCCTTCGGGTATCGGGTGCTTCTAGAAATCCACGGTGCGGCCACCGCGTACCGGCTGCCCGGAAGCTGCGGCGGAGAGGGCAGGGGCGGGGTGCTCCGGATCATCCGGTCCGGCACCGGTGTCCAGGTCCTCGCTGCCGGTGGCACCGACGGCGCGCATGGCGGCCCACTGCCGAAGGGCTGCGACTTCCTCTGCCTGCGTGATTGCCAGCGGAATCATGTTGGACACGGCGCGCCGCAGGTCGGCCAGGTGGACATGGCGGTTTTCGGCGTAGGCATCGAAGAGCGCGGCGACGACAGCCTGTTCAATTTCCGCGCCGGAGTAGTTCTCCGAGGCGCCGGCGAGGAGTTCAACGGCGGCCGGATCATTGGCGACGACGTGGAGCTGGTTGGCGTCCGTGCTCTTGCCTGCCATGTGGATGTGCCAGATCAGCCGGCGTTCGGCGTCGCTGGGCAGGTCTACAAAGAAGATTTCATCAAAGCGGCCCTTGCGCATGAACTCCGGGGGCAGCCGGTCGATGTTGTTGGCAGTGGCCACGACGAACACCGGGTGGCGCTTCTCCTGCATCCAGGTCAGGAAGGACGCGAAGACGCGGGCGGACGTTCCCGAGTCTCCCTCGCCGCTGGTGCCGGAGAACCCCTTCTCGATCTCGTCGATCCACAGGATGGCGGGGGAGATGGCCTCGGCGGTTGCGATGGCGTTGCGCATGTTCTGTTCGCTGGAGCCGACCAGCCCGGAGAAGACCCGGCCGATGTCCATGCGCAGCAGGGGCAGCCCCCAGGCCGAGGCCATCGCCTTGGCCGTCAGCGACTTCCCACAGCCCGGGACGCCGGTGATCAGCACACCCTTGGGCGAGGGCAGGCCAAAGTCCGCGGCGGCATCCAGCCACGACCCCTGGCGTTTGGCCAGCCACCGCTTCAGGTTGTTCAGCCCGCCGACTTCATCCAGGCTGATCTTCACGTCCACATAGTCCAGCAGCCCCGACTTGCGGATGGTCTGGCGCTTCTCGTCCAGCACCACCTGTACGTCCTGAGCGGTCAGCTCCCCGTCGTCGACCATCGCGCGGGCGAACGCGTTCTCGGCTTCCGCCATGGTCAGGCCGAGCGCCGCCTGAACCATGTTTTCCTGGTCCGCGTCACTGAGCGTGACCTTGATCCGCCCGCCGCCGGAATTCTGGCTGATCATGTGCGCAAGCATCGACTTGATCTCGTCATGGCTGGGCAGCGGGAAATCCACCAGCGTGACCGCCTTGTCCAGCTCCGGCGGAATGCGCAGCAGCGGGGCAACGATGATCAGCACCCGGCCGGCGCTGCCTTGCCGGAACGCTGCGGAGATTTCGCGTACCTTCCGGACCACCTCAGGGTCCGCGGGGCGCTGGTCGGTGCCGAAGTAGGCGTGCAAGTCGAAGAAGATGAAGACGCCGGGATCGTGGGCGCCGAGCACCCGGTCCAGGGCACGCGCCGGGGCGGTGGTGTTGGACTGCTGGCCGTCGCTGGGGGAGATCAGCCCGCTGCTGGCGTTCCACGTCCAGACCGGCCGCGGCGTGCGCAGTCCGGCAGCGCACTTGAGCACTTCAGCGTGCACACGGGCTTCTTCGTGGCTCTCTACGTACAGCACGGGGATGCGCGCCTTGAACGCCTGGTCAAGCGTTTCGGCAAAAGACATGGGGGTCTCCCCTCAAGGAACCGGATCGGGATGGCTCTACTGTAGGCATAGATTCAGCCGCCGACGTCGATCCTCCAGCTTCCCTTGCTGGTGTCCACCAAAATGTACGTCACCGGGTATGGCTGCCAGGAGAAACGCGTGGTGCTGCTGCCAATTTTGTTGACCATCAGGTTCCGCCGCGATTCCTGCCAGGTGTAGACGGCGATGTTGGAGTCGCCGGTGTAGGTGAATTCCGCGAGGACTTCATCGCCTTCGTAGCGCACCAGGGCGGGGCCGGAGCCGGAGGCCGTGGTGCCGTTCTCCAACTCGGCGTAGGCGACCGGGCGAATCTTCAGCTGCCAGTCGCCGTCGGAGTCGATGTGAAGCATGAAGTTGTCCCGTGCGGTGGCGAGCAGCCCGGATGATGGTTCGTTCCGGTCGGCGGAACTGAAGAGGAAATGGGCCGGCCAGTCCGGGTTCTCCGGATCGTCCACCGCCACGCTGGCGTCCTCGCCACTGGTGACGACGACTTCAAACGGTCCGTTGTAACCGGCCGGCCGACGGTAGTCGATGGTCGCATTACGCGACCCGGTGTAGCTGCCCGGACCGCCAATTTCCCTCACCGTTCCGTCGTCGGCTGCCGCGGGGGAATCCGTGCGGGCCGATGTTCCGCCGCCTGTCACGGGACCGGCCCCGGTTCCGCTCCCGCCGTCCGCCTCGGAACCGGCCCCGGTCCCCGCCGCCTCAACCGCGGGATCCGGCTCCCCATTGGTGCCGGCCGCGATGGTGGAAAGGTGCGGCAGCAACCGGGGGACCGCGAAGGCCAGGGCGCCGCCCAGAACCAGAAGGCCCACCAGCCAAACCGCCAGCGAAAAACGGCCAATCCGCAGGACCGCGTCCTCAGTCACCGGTGCCGCCATGTGGTGGGTCTCCTTCTACTCTGCCTTCATGAGGGTACCCACACCGCGGGAAGGCTTCACACTCGGGGCCGGGGAGGAGCCCGGCGCTAGACTGAGACCATCCCCGAAGCCATTCTTCCTTGGAGATTTGCGTGAGCTTGAAGCAGCTTGACCGTGTTCCCATCCGCCGTGCGTTGATCTCGGTGTACGACAAGACCGGGCTGGAGGAGCTGG
>NZ_JBNHHB010000232.1:0-7523 GCF_059091905.1 Arthrobacter sp. Dra40 | reverse complement strand
AGGTCCATCACCAGTTCCTGTCCCGGAACCGGAAACTGAAGCTCGGCGCCCTCCACGTCCATAAGCTCACGCTACCGGCCGCCTAGGACATTTTTGGTCCGGGCAGACGCTGCATGGGCCAAGGGATGTCCTCCGCTGGCCCCCCTTTTCCGCCCCTACCTCACGGCTCAAGCAGCCGGTAGGTTCGTGCCAGTCGGTCCAGCCACCACTGTCGCCGATCCTCCGGCGCGGCAAAACGGTCCAGCAGGTCCGGGTCCGGCACCACGTCGCGCACCCGCAGGCGCCCGCCCGCCGGCACCAGCGAATCCGCCGCTATGTCCCCGTCCATCAGGGACACGGTGGCCAGTCCGCAGGCATACGGAAGCTCCGGCAGGGCCGCCGCCAAGGCCACGCCGGCCCGGATTCCCACGGAGGAATCCAAGGCGGAACTGACGACGGCGGGGAGCCCGGCCTGGGCGACGATGTCCAGCGCGCGCCGCACTCCCCCCAGCGGCTGCACCTTGACCACGATCAGGTCCGCGGCGTCTTCGCGGGCTACCCGCAAGGGATCGGCTGCCTTGCGCACGCTCTCATCCGCTGCGATCGGCGTGCTGATGCCGCGCCTGCGCAGCTCAGTCCGCACCGCCCGCAGCCCGGCAATGTCGGGTACCGGCTGTTCGGCATACTCCAGCGAATATCCGGACAGCAGGGTCAGCGCCTGTACCGCCTCCGCAACGTTCCAGCCGCCGTTGGCATCCACCCGGAGGGCAGCATCCGGGGCAGCTGCACGCACCGCGGCAACGCGGGCCACGTCCTGGTCGATGTCCTGGCCGGTTTCGGCAACCTTGATCTTCACGGTCAGCGGGCCGTCGAAACGGGCCAATATGCCCGCCACGTCCTCAGGCGCCACTGCAGGAATGGTGGCGTTGACGGGAACACTGGTGCGGACCGGCTCGGGGAAACCCTGCCAGCCCGCTTCCACCGCTGCGGCCAGCCAGGCGGCTGCCTCGGCGTCGTCGTACTCAAGAAAAGGAGAGAATTCCGCCCATCCGGCCGGGCCCTCCAACAGCAGCACCTCCCGGTGCATCACCCCTCGGAAGCGGACCTTCATCGGCAGGGACACCACGCGCGCGGCGGCCAGCAGGTCGGCGGGATCCGGGCGTACCGGCGGCCCTGCGGGATCCGGGCGTACCGGCAGGGCGGATTGCCCGGGATCGGGAGTCTGGTGCTGTTTCATTATTTCCACTGTACGACCGGCCACATCGTCTCGGTTGCTGTCAGCATTGTGTGCGAGGCTTGAGTCGATGACTCCGCAGCGTTCACGTTTCCGCGACCGGACCGCGCCCAGCCGTCCGGCGGCACACGCTCCCGCCCTGTTCTGGCTGGGAGCGCTGTTATGCGCGGGAGCGTTTGTGTTGAACTACTACACCTTTGTCCGGACCACCACCGGGCAGTTTGCCGATGAATCAGCCTGGGCAGAGGCCGAGTCCGGTTGGCGGCTGGGACGCGGCGTGTTCCTGGACTTCCTGGACCTTCTGCCGGACATCTCCGTGGCCTTGGCGGCCGCAGTGCTGCTGGTAGTTGCCCTGATACGACGGCGGTGGTTCCCGGCGGCGGTCGGCGTCGCGGTGGTCGCGGCATCGGCAGCAACCACGTGGATCCTCAAGAACTTCGTCCTCGACCGGCCCGACCGGGGTGTGCCGACGCTGGAACACAATTCGTTGCCCTCCGGACACACCACCATCGCAGCCGCGGCGGCCTTGGTCATCTTTTTGGTGGTCTCGCCCCGCTGGCGTCCGTTCGCCGCAGCGGCGGGCGGTTTGTATGCCGTGCTGGCCGGGGCGGCCACACTGATCAATGGCTGGCACCGGCCGGCGGATGTGGTGGCGGCCTTTCTTGTGGCCGGGTTCTGGGCCCTGGTGGCTGGCCCGTTCGTGCTGCGGCACGGCAACGACTGGAATGTTTGGTCCGGCTACGGCAGTTTCTGGGCTGCCTCTGTCTGGTGGCCACGGCTGTGCTGGATGCTGGCCGTGCTGGGTATCGGCGCGGCGGCAGGACTCTATCTGTTGGTGCAGTACCTGGGAAATGCTTCGGTTCCGGGTTCGGCCCGGCTTCCGTTGTTCTTCTGGGGCGGCATGGGCCTGATCACCGGCACGGGCATGCTGCTCAGCGCCTTGCTGACCTGGCTGTTCGGGTTCCAGGCGCGCCGGCACTGAACCGCCCTCAACGGGTGCGCCGGAAGATCATGCGCGTCGCCCGGAACCCCGTGGGCCGCGCCGGTAGCCGCGGCCATTGTCAGTACCGGATGGTGGTGGCAGTGTGAGTCCCATGGCGATCGAGGTGCGTCCGGCAACGGTCTTTGAGGACGTGAAGACGATGCTGGGTCCCAGGCGCCCCGATGCGAATGTCTGTTGGTGCCTAAGCTACCGCATCCCGTCGAAGGAGAATGTTTCCTTGCAGGGGCAGGACCGCGGGGCGCTCGTGCGGCGCTTGTGTGGACAGGACCCCCCGCCCGGCGTGCTCGCCTACGACGGGGATGAGGTGGTGGGCTGGGCGGCCGTGCACCCGCGGGCGGACACGGCCTTCGCGCGGAGCCGGAAGATTCCGCAGGTGGACGACGTCGACGTCTGGGCGGTGTGGTGCATCCGGGTGCGGCCGGGACATCGTGGCAAGGGTATCGCGCACCATCTGCTGGCAGGCGCCGTCGACTTCGCCCGCGGACACGGCGCCCCCGCAATTGAGGGATACCCGGTTGATAACGGGGGCAAAAAAGTCGACCTCACCATGGCCTATGTCGGCACCCGAACGCTTTTCGAACGCGCGGGCTTCACGAAAGCAGCCGATACAGGCTCCGTGGTAAACGGGTTTCCCCGCATCCTGATGCGGCTTGAGCTGCGCTGACAAGTCACCGGGAGGCGTTGAGGCGCTGCAGCAGGGCGCGGGACTGCACGGGGCCGTAGGGCAGCATGGGGATGGCCTTGGTGGTGTCCGCCGGAGTGTCGCGGCTGGCTTGCTCGCCCATCCGGACAGCCAAGGTCATGGTCTCGCACATGTTCTTCACGAAAGCGTCGCTGACGGTCTGGCCGTGGCCCGGCACCAGCACGTCATACTCGTGCCGCAGGCCCGAGAGCCGGCGCAGCGTCTCCACCCAGTCGCGCGGGTAGGAATCTTCGAAGGCCGGTGCCGCGCCTTGCTCCACCAGGTCGCCGGCGAACAGCGTGGTGGGCGAGCCGACCAGCAAATCGCCGTCGGTGTGGCCGCGTCCCAGATGGAAGAGTTTCACCTTCACCTCGCCCAGATCCACAGTGGTCTCAACATCCACCAGCTTGGTGGGCATTTTGATTCCCGTATGCTCCCCGGCACCGGCCGCCATTTCCGGTTCGGTGTCCACAACAGCCTCCCGCTGAAGCGCACCGTTCTCGGCGATGTCGTGCGCGCAGTTGCGGTGGGCGTAAAAGTCCTGCACCCCCTGCGCGGCGAAGTAGGCATTGCCGAACACGTGGTCGTAGTGAAAGTGAGTATTGACGACGGCGAGCGGCAGCTTGGTCAGCCCTCGGACGGCGGCGTAGATCCGCTGCGCCTGGCGGGGACCGGCCCCCGTATCCACCACCAGAGCCTTGTTCTTGCCGATGATCAACCCGGAGTTCAGCAGGTACTCCTTCGTCCGGATGACGTAGTTGCCGGGTGCCACCTGCACGGCTTCCGCCGGCTCGCCGCTTCTGTCCTCTGATCGGGCGCCATCGCTCATCCGGCCGGTATCCTCCCTCGCGTCCCACACCGGCCGTGCGGGAGGCACAGCCTGATCCTGCTACGGTACCGCGCCGCCCCGTTCCGACGAACGGGCCGCGTCGGTGAGGGGCATCCGACGGGCGCGCTTTGACCGGTCCGTGCAGCGGGCTGTTCCCCGAGGCGGCACCCGGCAGAGCGGGCATGCAAACCAACCTTGGCCGCGGCTTACCGTCCCCGGCCTGCGCTCAAGGGCCCCGGACGATCAGTACTCGTGGGCGTGGCGGACTTCCTCGCGGATTTCGCCGAACGGCACGGAGTCGTCGACGTACGCCTGCACATGCTTGGAGCCCATGCCGCGGACCATCACGCCGTGTTCCCCCTCGGCAGCCGACTCGAGGAACACCGGCCGGAGCGCCTCGGCATGGTGTGCAGACAACCCGGAGAGGTACTTTTTGTACGCCTCTGGCAGAGTGATCATGCCCTAAGGGTAGCGCCGGGCAGCCCGGGCCAGCTAGGAAAAATATTCCACTACCCGCCAATGCCAGCGGGGGTGCCCGCGGCGGCGGGACAACCCCTCCGGACGTTCCACATGCAGCAGCCGCGCCGGCCGGGGTGCGCCTCGGCCGGCGGGAAACTGCTACAGGTCGGCGAGCACGCCGCCCGGGTTTTCGATGGCATCCGCGACGTAGCGCAGGAACCCGCCGGCGGTGCCGCCGTCGCACACGCGGTGATCGAAGGCCAACACCAATTCGGTGACCTTCCGGACCGCCAGCTCACCGTTGACCACCCACGGCTTGTCGATGATCCGGCCCACGCCGAGGATCGCCACCTCCGGGTAGTTGATGATGGCTGCGCTGCCGTCCACACCGAACACGCCGTAGTTGTTCAGCGTGAAAGTACCGCTGGTCAGCTCGGCCGGCGTGGCCTTGCCATCGCGGGCGACGGCGGTGAGCCGCTTGATTTCCGCGTCCAGCCGGCGGGCGCTCAGCCGGTCCGCGCGGCGCACGCTGGGCACCATCAGTCCGCGGTCGGTCTGCGCGGCGAAGCCCAGGTTAACGCCGTCGAAGGCAATAATCTCCCCGTCTTCGATCCGGGTGTTCAACTCCGGATACCTGGCCAAACCGGCCAGCACGAACCGTGCGATGAACGCCAGCAGCCCCGGGGTGTTCTCCGGGTCCCGGCGCTTCAGCTGGGCGCGCATCTCCAGCAGGGCGGTGGCATCCACGTCCACCCACACGGTGGCTTCGGGGATTTCGCTGCGGCTGCGGGACATGGCCTGGGCCACGGTCTTCCGCACGCCCTTCATTGGCGTGCGGGTAGCGATGCCCAGGCCGGTACGGGCATCGGTGCCGGCGAGGGCTGCTGTGCCAGCCACCACGCGGTCTTCCGCCGCGGCCTGTCCGGCGCCTGTCGGGGCGCCTGTGCTGGCGCCTGTGGTGGCGCCTGACAGCGCTGCCTCAACATCCCTGCGCAGCACCATGCCATCTGCACCGGTGCCGGTGATGTCGGACAGACGGAGCCCCCCGTCCCGGGCCAGCTTGCGGACCAGCGGCGAGATGACCAGCCGGGCCCGCCCGTTGCCGCCGGCCGGCGTGGGCCGCTCGTCCGCCTCTGCCGTCACTGGTGCAGCGGTGGGCGCCGCCGGGGAGGTGGCCACGGCAACGCGGCCGGTCTTGGGCCGGCGCGTGCGCTTGGAGCCAGCGGCCCCGCCGGGAGTGCCGTAACCGATCAGCACATTCCCGGAACCCGACTCGGCCGGTTCCTGGATGCCGGCACGCTCCTCCTGGCGGTAGGCTTCGCCGTCGGGGTGCCCGCCGTCGGAAGGAGCTTCCGGCAGCGGTGCCGCCCCGGCGGCACCCGGGGCTCCGTCGTCGTGCACGTAGCCCGGCGCATCAACGGAGATGAGGGGCTTGCCCACATCCATGGTGTCGCCGGCGGCTCCGTGCAGCACCGCAACGGTTCCCGCGAAGGGGCTGGGCACTTCCACCATGGACTTGGCGGTCTCCACTTCGGCCACCGGCTGGTCCACACGGATCTCGTCGCCCACCTTGACCAGCCAGTTGACCAGCTCGGCCTCGGTCAGGCCCTCGCCGAGGTCCGGCAGTTTGAATACCTGTCGCGACATGGCTACGCGTCCTCCCACTGAAGTTCATCCACCGCATCCAGGATGCGGTCCACGCTGGGCAGGTAGAAGTGCTCCAGCTTCGGCGCCGGGTACGGAATATCGAAGCCGGTGACGCGCAGCACCGGGGCGGCCAGCGAATGGAAGCAGCGCTCCTGAACCCGGGCCACGATTTCGGAGGCCACGGACGCGAAGCCCGGGGCCTCGGCGACGACGACGGCGCGGCCTGTCTTGCGTACGGAAGCCATCACCGTTTCGTCGTCGAAGGGGACGATGGACCGGATGTCGATGACCTCCAGCGAGCGCCCTTCCTCGGCGGCGGCTGCAGCTGCCTGCATCACGGTGGAAACGGACGGGCCGTAGGTGATGATGGTGGCGTCGGTTCCCGCGCGGGCGACCACGGCGCGGCCAATGCTGGAGTCGACGGGAGCAGCCGTCGGTTCCGGTCCGTCGGTACGGTCCAGCGCCGGGGTTCCCCAGCGCGACTGCAGCGCTTCGAGGTCCAGTTGGTCCTTGGAGAAGTAGAGCTTCTTGGGCTCCAGGAACACCACCGGATCCGGGAACCGGATGGCCTCGCGGAGCATGGTGTAGGCATCCTCCACCGTGGCAGGTGCCACGACCGTCAGACCCGGCGTGTGCGCGTAGTAGGACTCGGAGGAGTCGCAGTGGTGCTCCACTCCCCCGATGCCGCCGGCGTACGGAATCCGGATAACCATGGGCAGCTTGACCTTGCCGCGCGTCCGGTTGGGCATTTTGGCGACGTGCGAGACCACTTGCTCGAACGCCGGGTAGGCGAAGGCATCGAACTGCATTTCCACCACGGGGCGCAGGCCGTTCATCGCCATGCCAATCGCCATGCCCATGATGCCCGATTCCGCCAGCGGGGTGTCGAAGCAGCGTTCCTCGCCGAACCGCTTGGTCAGGCCGTCGGTAATCCGGAAGACCCCGCCCAGCGGGCCGACGTCTTCCCCGAAGACGACGACGGAGCGGTCGGCTTCCATCTCATCGGCCAGTGCCGTGTTCAGCGCCTTCGCGAACGTCATAGTTGTGCTCATAGTGTGTCCTTAGGTCAGCGTCGGCTTCTCAGGCCGACTCGCGCGAGAGCTCATCGCGGAGCATGGCGGCCTGCTCGCGCAACTGGCTGGTCTTCTCGGTGTAGACGAACCGGAACAGGTCCTGCGGGTCCACTTCGGTCTCGGCGTTGAGGCCGTCACGCATCTGGGCGGCCACGGTTTCTGCCTGCCCGGCGATCTCCTCTTCCAGTCCCTGGTCCAGGACGCTCAGCTCCTGCAGATACGTCCGCAGGCGCACCAGCGGGTCCTTCGGCGCCCACTCGGCCACTTCGTCTTCGGTGCGGTAGCGGGTGGCGTCGTCGGCGTTGGTGTGCGACTGCATCCGGTAAGTGTGGGCCTCGATGAGGGCGGGCCCGCCGCCTTCGCGGGCACGGTCCACGGCCTTGCCCAGCACGGCCAGCAGCGCCGCGGTGTCGTTGCCGTCCACGCGTTCGCCCGGCATGCCATAGCCGATGGCCTTGTGCGCCAGCGACGGCGCCACCGTCTGCTTGTTCAGCGGTACCGAGATGGCGTACTGGTTGTTCTGCACGAAGAACACCACCGGAAGGTGGAACACCGCGGCAAAGTTCAGTGCCTCGTGGAAGTCGCCCTCGCTGGTGGCACCGTCACCGCAGAGCGCG
>NZ_JBNHHB010000231.1:0-7566 GCF_059091905.1 Arthrobacter sp. Dra40 | reverse complement strand
GAGCGGACGGCCACTCGACGAAGTATTCCCCGATCCGGGGCGTCATCACCATGCTTCCGGCACTCACTCCCACCCACACCGTGTCGGGAAGTGACGGGAGCAGCTCGGTCAGCCCGGACTCCCGCATCCAATGGGACAGGTACGTCGCGTCGCCGCCGTCGACCAAGAGCACGTCGGCTTCCCGAAGCCAGGGGACCCACCGATCCGCGCCGATGGTGGGCAGCGCGGTGAGCTCGAGAACGCCGAGCGACGCCCAGCCCAGGCCGGACAAATGACGGAAGTCGTGCTCGGCGGCCAGGAGGCCCCGCACCGATGCCGGTCCGCACATCGGGTGACCCCATTGCGCTGTCGGGACGACCAGGGCGCGGCACTGGGCGACCGGCTTGTCGAGAAGCTGCACGAGCGCAGAGTGAATGCTCGGGTTCGTCACGCCGCCTGAGGTAAGCAAGAGCTTCAACGTGCCTCCAGAGAGTCCGCGCGTGGATGGTGGATGTACCCGAAGCCGTGGGACCGGGCTAGAACTCACCGACAGATCCGGTAAGCACGCCCGTCTGGTGCTCGGCCCTTCAATAGGTACACACCCAGTCAAGCTTTGTCCACAGTTCGACGTGGACGCAGACCTCACGTTGGTCCGTCCATCCATGAGTGCTCTATTTGCCTGTTCGACGCGCGACCCTGTGCGGTTCACATCGCCATCGAGCGGGTGGTTAGGCTGGGTGGATGGCGACAGTTATTCTTGTGCGGCACGGCCGCACCACAGCCAATGCCGCTGGGCTTCTGGCCGGCCGCGCCGTCGGCGTCAGCCTGGACCAGGTCGGGCGCGACCAGGTGGCTCTAACCGGAGACCGGCTCGCGGCCGTGCCCTTAGTCGCTGTGGTGTCGAGCCCTCTTGAGCGTTGTCAGCAGACCGCCCAGCTCATCCTCGATCGCCAGGATGGCACGCCTTACGCGCCGGTCGATCCGGCTCTCACCGAGTGCGATTACGGCCAGTGGCAGGGCCGCACGCTCAGTGATCTCGCGACCGAGGATTTGTGGTCGGTTGTGCAGTCGCAACCCTCCGCCGTCGTTTTTCCCGGCGGTGAATCCATGGCCGCGATGCAGGCCCGGTCGGTGGCAGCGATTCGACGTCACGATGCAGCCTTCGAAGCCGATTACGGGCCAGAGGCCGTGTGGGTTGCGGTCAGTCATGGTGACATCATCAAGTCAATCCTCGCTGACGCGCTCGGCATGCACCTTGACCTGTTCCAGCGTCTTAACGTGGACCCCGCCTCCGTATCGATCGTGCGCTACGGCGCTAGTCGGCCGAGCGTCTACGCGACCAACACCGCCGCGGGTGATCTGTCGTGGCTGTCGAACGGCATCCACTCTGGCGATACCCCGGTGGGCGGCGGTGCAGGGCACAAGGCGCCATGAACCTCATGTGCCTAAAATAATGACATGCCTGCACGTGTTCACGAGTTCGCTTGGCCTGATCGGGTCGTCGTTGGCACCATTGGCCTTCCGGGGGCGCGTACGTTCTATCTGCAGGTGCGTTCGGGGACGCAGATCGTGAGTATTGCCTTGGAGAAGCAGCAGTCGGCTCTGCTCGCGGAGAAGATCGACGAAATTCTCGACCAGCTCATCACCGTCGAGGGGAACCCCTTCAGCGTTCCCACGAGTACTCCCATTGAACTTGTCGACAATGACCAGCTCGAGGCCGTTCAGGAGCAGTTTCGCACCGGCTCCATGAGCTTAGGTTGGGACCCGACGACGGCCCAGGTCGTAATTGAGGCCTACCCCATCACCGATGTCGATACCGACGACGACGAATCGCTTGATGAGGGCGGCGCTAACGCGGCCGAAATGCTGCTGGTGCGAATGCCGGTCGGCACCGCCCGCGCATTCGCCAAGCGCACTCGTGAGATCGTGGGCGCCGGACGTCCGACGTGCCCGCTCTGCGGTTACCCCATAGACGCCGACGGGCACATCTGTACCCTTCCCGAGGCCTGATGCCAGCGCCGGACCTCGTGACCGCCGAGTTGACGCTCACCGGCCGCATCACGACGGCTTCAAACGCGACATTCCTGGGCAGCATCGGCGACGTGGTGGTCGTCTATAAGCCGATAGCAGGCGAAAGCCCGCTGTGGGATTTTCCCTACGGCACCCTGGCTCACCGGGAGGTGGCCGCCTACCTGGTCTCGCAGGCCTTCGGCTGGGACGTCGTGCCGCACACCTGGCTGCGCGATGGTCCGATGGGCGAAGGAATGGTGCAGCTCTGGCAAGAGCAAGACCACCCCGCCCAAAGCGCCGTGAATCTGGTCGCGGCGGACCAGGTGCCGGAGACGGGCTGGAAACACGTTCTCAAGGGTCGAGATGAGAACGGACAGATAGTCGCCCTCGTTCACGAAGACTCGCCGGCGCTCAGACGCATGGCGGTGTTCGACATCGTCGTCAACAACGCCGACCGCAAAGGCGACCACATTCTTGCCATGACGGACGGACACCGGCACGGCGTGGACCATGGGCTCACCTTTCACCGTGACCACAAGCTGCGCACGGTGCTGTGGGGATGGCTGGGAGACGCTCTGACCGCCGAGGAACGCGACGGCATAGATCGTGTCAGCGAGGGACTGCACGGTGGGCTGGGCCAAAACCTGGCGGAGTTGCTCAGCGCCGAAGAAATCGCATCGCTCGCCACGCGCTGCGCTCGGTTGCGCTTGGCAGGGCGGTTTCCGGCTCCGAGCGGTGAGATGTCGGCGGTGCCCTGGCCGCTGTTCTAATTCGTATGAAGCAAAATGCGGCCGGCATCATTTCGACTTGTCAACGGGTGGCCGTAAAAGCGCATAGCCGCCAAGAACATGTGCTCTTAGCGGCCATCGCAATAAGTCTCCGGGGTTAGGAACTATTCATTGAAGCGGAACTCGACCACGTTCCGTAGCCGATTAACCTGTAGAACTTTTGGTTAGTTTCCACCGCGAACGGGCAAGGCCTGAAGAACGAGAACCAGGAGTTGGCCACGTTATCGGAAGATATGGGCCCTGCCCCGGGCTCTGTCAGCCGCGCGTTGACGATTGGCAGCTGCGGGGCCACAATCGCATTGTCGATGGTCGCCCGGTACCTACCCGTGCAGCCATTCTGAGTGAGCACTGAATCAAGGCGCGTTTGCGCGCTCAGCACGGGCTGACCCCCGGGCAGGTGGTGCCGGTGTGTCGGTTCCCTGACATAAGAGGGAGGTCCTCGCTCATGGCCGAGACCAAAGTCAAGCACCGTAGCGTCGAGGAACGTGCTGCGAAGGGCAAGCGGAAACGGGAGACGACGCCGGTCTCCAGCCACATGGGCCGGATCCTCCCGGATCCTGTCTCGCTGCTTGAGGAACAAAACCTCACCCGCGAACAGGACCTCTTGCCGGTGCGGCACGGCCGGATGCTGGTCTCACCGTTCACGTCCTATCGGGGTGCGGCGAAATCATGGCCGCCGAACTGAAGGACTCGCCGCGGGCCTGCCTGGTCGCCAAGTGACCGACTCGGCCGGGCCCTTCCGGCCGGGCCCCCTGATGGAAAGAGATGATCCTATGACGACCTCGACGTCCCGAAAGAATCCGGCCGATGATCCCGTGGCGATGTTCTTCGACGAGCTCGGTCGGCGTGGCCGCGAGCCACTGTTACGCAAGGTCTCGGGACGCGTCAGGTTTGATCTCGTGGACGGCGCGCACACGGAGCAATGGCTCGTGGCCGTTGACAAGGGCGAGCTCACCGTGGATCGCGAGGCTGGCCCGGCCGACGGCATAATCCGCGGCGAACGCTCACTCTTCGAGGAACTGGTCGGTGGACGTAAAAACCTAGCGGCTGCGGTCCTGCGCGGTGCGTTGGAATTCCGCGGCGATCTCGAGCTGTTGGCCGCGATCCAGCGGATCTTCCCCGCCCCGCCCCGCGGGTGGGACCCGACTGTCGGCACAAGGAGCGCGTGATGAGCGACGAGATGGTGAAAATCCTCAACGGCAATATTTTCGTAGTCAGCGACGCGCGGGGCGATATTGAGGCCTCGTCGTCGGACCCGACAGGGCTGTTCTCGTTCGACACCCGGTTCTTGTCGAAGTGGGTGCTCACCGTGAACGGTGACCGTCTCACCTCGCTGTCGACCGACGACCTGCAGTACTTCGAGGCCCGGTTCTTCCTCGTCCCCGGGATCGGGAGCGTCTATGTGAACACGACGCTTTCAGTGATCCGCCAGCGTGCGGTCGGCAACGGCTTCCACGAGGAGTTGTCGATCCTTAACCACGACGACGCGCCCGTCGATCTCACCGTGCGGATCGATGCGGACTGCGACTTTGCGGATCTGTTCGAGGTCAAGGACGCGCTGCAGAAGAAGGGTTCCTACGAGAAGCGGGTGGACGGGGGCTCGCTGCTCTTGACGTACCGGCGTGACACGTACAGGCAGTCGACGGCGATCTCATCGTCGCAGCCGTGCGCGTTCGACGAGAACGGGCTGACGTTCGAGATCACGATCGAGCCGCACGAGACCTGGACAACCGATCTCGATATCGCCATCGAGATGCTCACACGGGAAATCGGACAGAAAGAGGAGGGCGAAGCGCGGTCGCTCTCGGACCAGATGAAGCGGCCGATCACGGACATGGCGCAGAACCTCGCCCGGTGGCTCGACGAGGCGCCGCGGCTCGCGTGTGACTGGGAGGCGCTGCCCAGGACCTACCGCCGAAGCCTAATCGACTTGGCCGCGCTCCGCTTCTCGCCGCTAACCGCGGGGAGCCGCAGCCTCCCGGCCGCAGGTCTGCCGTGGTTCATGACAATGTTCGGGCGCGACAGCATCTTCACGAGCCTGCAGGCGCTGCCCTTCACTGCGGAGCTGGCGGCGACGACGCTGCGCGAGCTCGGGTTGCGCCAAGGCACCCGTGTCGACGACTTCCGCGACGAGGATCCCGGCCGGATCCTGCACGAGATGCGCTTCGGCGAGATGACTGCCTTCGAGGAGCGCCCGCACTCCCCGTATTTCGGGTCCGCGGACGCCACGCCGCTGTACGTAGTCCTGCTCGACGAGTACGAGCGGTGGACGGGCGACACGACGCTCGTCCGCGAGCTCGAGGACGAGGCACGCGCCGCGCTGCACTGGATCGACGCCTACGCCGACCTCCAGGGCAACGGCTACATCGCCTACGAGCGGCGCAACGCCGAGACCGGGCTCGAGAACCAGTGCTGGAAGGACTCCTGGGACTCGATCTCCTACCACGACGGCACGCTGCCCGGCTTCCCGCGAGCCACTTGCGAGCTGCAGGGCTACGCGTACGACGCCAAGGTGCGCGGCGCGCGGCTGGCACGCGAGGTGTGGAACGACCCCGCCTTGGCCAACCAGCTCGAAGATCAGGCCGCCGAGCTGAAACAACGATTCAATCGCGACTTCTGGGTCACTGACGGTGAGTACTTTGCGATCGCTCTCGACACTGACGGCCGTCAGGTCGACTCGCTCACATCGAACAACGGCCATCTCCTGTGGAGCGGCATCGTCGACGAGTCGAAGGCCAAGGCCGTCGTCGAACATCTCATGGGCGACCGGCTCTTTTCGGGTTGGGGAATCCGGACCCTCGCCGTCGGGGAGGGCCGGTACAACCCCGTTGGCTATCACAACGGGACGATCTGGCCGTTCGACAACTCGTTCATCGCATGGGGACTCCGCCGCTACGGCTATAAAGACGAGGCGGCCGTGGTCGCGGCCGGCATTCTCGAAGCGTCCCGGTTCTTCGACGGGCGCCTCCCCGAAGCGTTCGGCGGATACCCACAATCTATGACGAAGTACCCGGTGCAGTATCCCACCGCGTGCAGCCCCCAAGCATGGTCCACCGGCGCACCGCTCCTGCTTCTGCGCACGATGCTCGGGCTCGAACCAATGGGTGAGCACCTCGTGGTGGATCCAGCGCTCCCGACGACCGTCGGCCGGCTGGAGCTAATCGACATCCCGGGCCGCTGGGGACGGATCGACGCATTCGGGCGTGGACGCTTCGACACGTCGCGTGTGATGAGCCGGCCGCCGTTGTAGACATGGCGGCCGCAGTCTAATACGCACTGCCGGTCGCACTCGTCCACTATGACCAGACCAAGTCGATGACGGGGGGGATCTGTCCAGCGACCCCGATCATTCACCCCGACGCGTCTAACGGCGTCATCTCGCCCGGACCCCAATCGCTGCGATGCAAAGTCAGACGTCATAGGGCTCCCCTATCCCAAACGCACTAAGGCCCGTCGGCCCAGCTGCAACGAAACCTAGTCGATTCCGGAAGGGTAAGGCTGTCAAGAAAAACAATGCGCCAATCTTTTCGGGGCGGGTGACTCGGTCGCCTCCGGATTCCATACTCGGGCACCCATACACGGTGGCTTCGGGTCGCCCCGACGATCTTCCCGACGACCGGTTCCAGCAGTCAGACCCATCGTTCTGTCACTCGAACGTTGGCCAGTCATTCCTTGCCGTCAAAATGCGGGCGGCATCATTTTGACGTGCCAACCGGTGGCAAAAAGCGCATGGCCGCCGCTAAGAACACGTGTTCTTAGCGGCCATCGCAAAAGGTCTCAGGAGGTCAGAAACTTACACATTGAACCTAAATTCAACCACGTTCCGTAGTCGAATAACCTCAAATCTCCGTGCGTGATTGCGAGAGGGGTTTCCAGTCATTTCTGCAAACTTCACCAACGTTTGCATCCCATCGTGAAGATGCGCCGCTCAGATAAATCAAGGGGGCCGGAGCCCGAACGACGGGCCTGACCCAACCAACTACTACTAGGCGATCGCTTAGCGGCGTGCCTCAGCCCAAGACTTCGTCGACATAGCACCAGCGCCACGACTCACCCGGTTCGACGCTGCGCATGACTGGGTGTCCCGTTGTGCTGTAGTGCCGGGCCGCGTGCAGGCCGGGAGAAGAATCGCAGCACCCGACGTTTCCGCATTCCATGCACAGGCGCAGGTGGACCGGAGTGGTTCCTTCATTGAGGCAGTCGCGGCACTGCGGGTCGACCGGAACCGGCCGGTCCGGTGCCTGGCCCAGGTGCCCGCAGCCGGCCGCCACCTCCTGCGGTACGGCCAAGAACGCCCCGTGGCGGGTGCCGCCGTCGTCGACCGCGGCGTCGAGCATCGATTCTTCAACATCCAACCGCTCCAGCACCTCATCCACCACCTCGGCAGGGTAGGCACCCGTTCCGCGAAGTTCCAGGACTTTGGCCCGTTCGGCGTCCAGCATGGCGACCCGCAGCTGCGCATAGCGGTGGCTGGGGGTGCGGGTTTCGGTTTCCGGCCGGCCCAGCCGTTCCCAGGCTGCCAAGCTGCGTTCCTCGGTCCGACGCTGCAGCATGGCCAAGACTTCCGGCGGGTCCTCAGGCACAGCGGCCGTGCGCAGCCTTTCCAGTCCTGCTGCCACGGTCTGCTGGAGCATCGAGGCCTGGGTCAGCGCGTCCTGCCCGGGGTCCGGACCATGCAGTCCCAGCCTGCGCACCAGCCAGGGCAGGCTGAATCCCTGCAGCACCAAGGTTCCGCCCACTACGGCCAGGGCGGCGAGGACGAGAACCTGGCGGTGGGGTATGTCCTGCG
>NZ_JBNHHB010000230.1:0-7653 GCF_059091905.1 Arthrobacter sp. Dra40 | reverse complement strand
GTATTCAGCAAGGTCACCGCGATCTCTCCCCGGTAACCGGCATCGACTGTGCCGGGGGCGTTCACAATGGTCAGTCCATGCTTGGCCGCCAGCCCGGAACGCGGGTGGACCAGGGCGACATACCCGTGCGGCAGCGCCAAGGCCACGCCGGTGGGCACCAGGACCCGCTCCCCCGGGCCAATCCGGACGTCAATCCGGGTCCGCAGGTCCGCCCCGGCGTCCCCGGGGTGCGCGTAGGCGGGAGGTTCCAGCCCGTCGTCGAGCATTTTCAACTGGACTGTCAGCGTTTCAATTGTCTGCTGCACTCGTGATCGTATGTCCTTGCGATTGCCGGTAGTGCGGGGAGTTTTCCGGCAGTGCCGAGCCGTGCCCGCTGAGATATTCCGCACATCACTCTAGCGTGTTTTCACCGGTGACGCCCGCGGATGGGCGGGCTTCCACAGCCCCGCCGGCGGCAAGGTGAAATGCCTGTCGAAAGGTGAAAAGCTGAGTCCATGACACAACCCGCGACCCCTGCCGGCGGCCCCGGACCCGCCGGCGGTCCTTCTTCCGTGCCCCGCTTCGATGAGCGGCTCTGGCCCAACTTTTGGATCTGGCTCATTGCCGCCGGCGCTGCCGCCGCTGTCTTCGTGGTGCTGGCACCGATCAGCGTCACGGCAGGCATCATCGGTGCGGTGGTTGCCGCCATCCTGCTCGTCATCCTGCTCATCGCATCGACGCCGCGGATCCTGGTCACCGACACGACGCTGCAGGTGGGCCGCGCCCAGATCGAGCGTCGTTTTGTGGGCAATGTCGAGGCGTACACCCGCGAGGCCGCTACTGAACAGCGCGGCACCAAGCTGAACGGCACCGCCTACATGTGCATGCGGGGCTGGATCGATCCGGTGGTCACCATCGAAATCACCGACGAAACGGACCTGACCCCCTACTGGATCACGTCCACACGCCGGCCACAGCAGCTAGCCGCCGCCCTGGACCGTCCGGCGCAGGACATCCCCGCCCAGGATGCCGGCTAGCCCCAACGGCACGGCATCCTCCCCCGGCAAGCAGACGAGGCGCTTGCGCGCGCTACCCTTCGCAGTCCGTGCAGTACAGCAAACCGTCTTTCTCCTTGGCCACCTGTGACCGGTGGCGCACCAGGAAGCAGGACGCGCAGGTGAATTCGTCCTGCTGGGCCGGCAGGACGCGCACCAGCAGTTCTTCCCCGGACAGGTCGGCGCCGGGCAGTTCAAAACCTTCGGCTGCCTCGGCCTCGTCCTCGTCGACAACGGCCGACTGCTTATCGGTCCGCCGGTGCGACTTCAGCTCTTCGATGGACTCCTCGTGGGTCTCTTCGTCCGGCTTCCGCGGGGCATCGTAGTCAGTGGCCATTGTTGTTTGCTCCCACTTCGGTCCAGTCCAGTTCATCCCTCAGATCCCCGGTTCCAGGACTGGTGCCCGCAATCCGAGGATCTGTGCACAGGTCAACGCATCCGCGCTCGGATTTGTGCCCGTGCCGCGAAGATTCTCGCCGATTTCCGTGCGGCTGCCAAACTCCGCGCTTGCCGAACCAGCAGGGCGGCCTCCGTCGCGCCGGCCGAGGCCGGCGACCTTGCCCACAAACTCCGCGCCACACCTGCGAAAACAATAGGAAAAGCCCGGTATCGATGGCAGAGTTTCAAGCATAAAGTGTCGTCTGGTGGAGGGTTTTCATGCAGGATCTACGGCTGGTGGGTGTCCATGAGGATGGCGAACATCTGCTGTTGAGCGCAGGTGGCGACGACTACCGTCTGGCCATTGATGAAGCCCTGCGCACAGCGGTCGTCCGACCCACAACCACGCGTGCTCCGGGGGCCGGGGAACCAAAGGAAGCCGGTTTGTCCCCGCGGGAAATCCAGGCGCGCATCCGTGCAGGCGCCACGGCTGAAGAGGTTGCGGCTGAGTCCGGTTTCGACCTCGAACGTATCCGGCGCTATGAGAGCCCCGTGCTGGCTGAACGGCACTACATTGTGGAGCAGGCCCGCAAGGTGGAAGTGGCCGGTCCGCTCCCCGGCCACGATGGATACCGTTCGGCTTTTGGCGATGAGCCGGCCACGCTCGGTGAAATGGTGGACCACCGGATCCACGCTTTCGGCATCGAACCCGACTCAATGAACTGGGATTCCTGGCGGCGCAGCGACGGCACGTGGGAAATCGTGGCGTCCTTCACCGCCCCCGCCGCACCGGCCACCGAGTCCATCGGGGAAGAGCCGCCCGCGCGGTGGGTTTTCCATGCCGCCCGCCGCACCATCCAGAATGCCAACCGATGGGCTCAGCAGTTGAGCGAACTGGAGACCGTGGACGGTCCGGTACCCGGGCGCCGGCTGAAGGCCGTCACCGACCATGTCTTCGACTTCGAGGCCGACGCCGTGGCGGCCCCCGGCCCGGCGGACGAGCAGGACGAGGAGCAGTCCTCTGAGTCGGAAGAACTGCTGGAAGTGCTGCGTGCCCGCCGCGGGCACCGGCTGGGCGTCGATGAAGATGCCGACGACGCGCTGGCTCTGATGCTCACCCACGGCCCGGTTCCTGCGGCCCATCCCCGCGACGCGGTGGAGGAGGCAGATGCATCGGAGGACGATGCCCCAGCCATGCGCCCGCGGGCGGGTTTCCCGTTGACTCTGGCTCCGGCGTACGACGACGGTTCTGCTTCGTCCTTGGAGTTGGAGCACGGAGTCAGCACGCTCACTCACGAAATCACTCTTTCCGGCGCGCCCGAGTTCCTTCGGGAACAGCCGGAGCCCCAGACCGCCGGCGATGATCGGGCCGCCGAGGGGTACAGTGCCGAAGAGGCCGACGTCGACGGTCCCGCGGCCGGCGGTTCGGACCTTCACGGCAGCGGCGCGCAGGCCTCGTCGGGCGGCGCACAAGAATCCCATGCGGCCGGGCACCGCATGGAGTTCATGCGCCCTTTCACTGCGCCGGTGAAAACCGTGGACAGCGGCGATGGTATGGCTGCCGACCCGGCGGAGAAAGCGCCGGAGGGGTCACAAGCAGCTTCCGATTCCCCCGCAAGCGACACCAAGGACGGCGGGCCGGGCGATTCAGTGCCGGAACCGCCCAAGCGCGCCATCAAGCCCAAGCGTTCCAGCGTCCCCAGTTGGGACGAGATCGTCTTCGGCACCAAGCACGATTGACCTGCAGCGTCGCTCAGGCTCCAGCGGCGTTCGGACGGCTGCGGGGCTTGAGTCCGCAGCAGCGCTAGGCTGCAGAGGCGCTCCAGTTCGCAGAAGCGCACTTCGGTCGCAACGGTGACGCCCGCCAGGAATACGCGACCGTATTCCTAACGACGCTTGGCGGGAGCCACCAAGGTCAGCAGCGGCACTTCCCGCTCCGCCTTGGTCAGTGAGCCATGCTGGCCTACCACTGACATTGCGGTCTCCGGGACCCGGCGGGTGTCATAGAAAGCGACAGGTTCGCGGGCAGCCACCATGAGGTCTCCGATGCGGGGCAGTACCCTCGGGTCGACCCGGCCGAAAAACCCACGGCTGACTGCTTCTTCGCGGGTGAAGACCCAGGCTTGCCTCCCGTATTTGTCCAGCCAGGCACGGGCCACCTGTTCGCGGTGCCCGGCAGCGGCATCCGGTTCAAAGTAAAGGTGGACCAGCCGCGGTTCACCCGCTGTGTGCCGCACGCCGGCCACCAGCGCCGGGTCTGCCGAGTAGTCAAAGCGGAACTCCTCGGCCACGTCCAGCATGCCGTGGTCTGCGGTCAGCAGCAGCAGCGTGTCGGCCGGCAGCTGGCGTGCCAGGCGGCGCATGTCGGAGTCAAGTTCTTCCAGCGCATTCCCCCACTGGCCGGATGCGGCGCCGAAGCGGTGGCCGGCTTTGTCCAGTTCGTTGAAGTAGAGGTAGACCAGGGCGCGGTCGGTAGCCGCCAGCGCCTGGGCCGCTGCACCGGTGCGGGCATGACCGGTGGAGCCGGGCACGAATGTGCTGCCACGCAGCGCCGCCCGCGTCATGCCGGACTCGGCGAACCGGGGCAGGCTGACAGTGGTCACCGGCAACTGCTCCGCGACCCGTTCAAACACCGTCGGATGTGGTTGCCATACGCAGGGATCCACGCCGGCGTCCCAGCCACCGAGCTGGTTGACCACCTTGTCTTGTTCCGGGTCCAGCACGTCGTAGCCGACCATGCCGTGCCGGCCGGGCGCCAGCCCGGTTCCCAGGCTGGCCAGGGATGCCGCCGTCGTCGAGGGGAAGGCGCTGCCGAGCGTGCGCGAGTTCTCCATGGCCTGGCGCAGGAAGGGTGCGTGTCCGCCGCGCTGCTTCAGCAGGGCCTTGCCCAGCCCGTCGACCATGACTACGCAAACCCGCCGCGCCGGCGGCAGCTGCAACTCGTTGTCGAAACCCGCGGCGCCCAGCGCGGCGGCCGCACTGGTCATGACCTCGGCGATGGAGTTGCGGCCGTAGCCGGGGGCAGCCGGAAGCAGTTCCTGGATCAGGGTCACGCAGCAATCCCGCCGGTTAGCGGCCGTGGTGGCCGCGGACCAGGCGGTTGCCAATGCGCGGGCGTGGCTGCACCGGACCCGGCGCTGCGGCGGGTTCGGGGTGGCTGGTGCTGACCTTGCGCAGTGCCCGGGCGAAGTGCTTGGCGTTCTGCACCGCCTGCACCCCGTCGGCCTCGGCGCTGACGCGCAGCACAATGTCTTCCTGGACGATGTTGCCGGTGTAGCCGTGGTCGGCGTCGCACTGCGGGTCACCGCAGCCGGCCGGGCCCATGTCCAGCCGCTGGCCGCCGGACCAGGCGATCGCCAAGGTCAATTCGCGGGCCTGGTCGGCGGAGGTGTAGTTCTGCGGTTGGGCGTAGACGTAGCTGAGCACCACGGAGCGGATTTGGCTGACCGGGACCGACTCGGTGGAAATCTGCGCCATCATCTGCTCGCCCTCGTCGTCCAACTGCTGGTCGTCGACGTGGGTGATCACCAGCATGTCCTCGGTGAGCACCAGGACCGTGATGTGCCGGTGCACCTCGTTGCGGTCGAAATGGGTCTCGAGATGCACCAGATGGGACAGCGGCTCGCGCTCATCCAAGGCGTCGTGGACCACGTCGGAAACCAGCAGCGGGTAAAAGCCTGCCCGGTTGAGGGCGTCGTCGAGACTGCGGCGTTCGGCGGTCGAAAGGTGGCTCATGTGTTCCATATTCCCCTACGCTGCGGCCGGATGGCCAACCCGGGCTTCAGTCACGCATGGCGCGCCGCGCGCTGTCCGTCCGGTGCGCATGGTTTCCCAGCCTGACTTCGGCGTTCAGCACGGCCAGGCCGCTCTCGGAAAGCTGGACCGGGTTGAGCTCAAGCAGCGCCACTTCAGGATGTTCGTCCTTGAGCTGGGCCACCCGGGCGATCAGGTCCTCCAGTGCGGGAATGTCGACGGCGGGCAGGCCCTGGTATCCGAAAAGTTTGCTTGCCGCGCGCGGCCCGCGGACCAGATCCGCCACGTCCACCGTGGTCAGCGGGGGGATCCGGTGCGACCAGTCCCCCAGCAGGTTCACGGCGTCGCCGGCCAGCCCAAAAGACACCACGGGGCCCAACAGCGGATCTTCAATCGAGCGGATGGTGCAGGCCTGGCCGCCGGGAACCATCGACTGAATCTCCAACGGGATGTGGCCGAACTGGGCAAGGCTGGCGCGCATGTGCGCAATATTGGCGCGCAGCGTCGCCTCGTCGGGGATGTTGAGCCGGACGCCGCCGAGGTCCAGCCGCTGCCGCAACCGTTCGTCGGTGGTTTTCAAGGCGACGGGCCAGCCGAGCCGTTCGGCGGCGGCCACGGCCTCGTCGTCGTCAGTGAAGCCGGCTGATTCCTGCACCGTGATGCCGTAGCAGCCCAGCAGCCGGGCGGTCTGCGCGCGGGTAGGGGTCAGCAGGTCCGTTCCGGTAACCCCGGCGAGCAGGGCGTCAATGTGGCGTTGCGCCTCGGCCGGGTCGGTCCCTGCCGCTTCGGCATATTCGCCCTGGTCGCGGGCTTTCCATTCCGCATAGCGGACGACGGCGGCCAGCGCGTTCACGGCGCTGCCGGGGCTCGCAAAGCACGGCAGCCCGCGCTGCAAGCCACCCTCGGGGATTTGGCCGTCCGTCGCGAGCAGGCCGTCGGTGCGTTCGGCCAGATCCAGTACTCCGGTGAAGGAGGCGACCACGGGCTTGCCGGCTTCCTCCGCACATGCGCGCAGTACTTCGGCCAGCACCGAAGTCCGGATTCCCGTGGCCGGGAGGAGGGTCACGACGGCGGCGTGCACCTCGGGTGCGGCCAGCGCCTGCTGCACCTGCCGGCGAAGCACCGGCAGCGCCACGGACTGGCCGGTATTCAGATCCATGGTGGTTTCCTGCCGGATTACCTGAAGCTGGTGCGCCTTGGCAGCGTCGGCCACCACATTGCCCAGCGCCATGGAGTTGCTGAAGACCGCCAGGTTGGCCCCGGCCGGAAGCGGCTGGCTGACCAGGATCTGGGCCACGTCCATCAGCTCTTCATTGGTTTCCACGCGGATGACGCCGGACTGTCGGAACATCGCGTCGAGCGCGCCCATTGGTGCCTGGGTGGTGCGCACGGCATGGCCCGGCGGCAGCTGCAGTCCCATCACATCGGACTTGGCCACGATCACGGGCTTGCTGCGCGAGAGCCGGCGGGCAATGCGGGAGAATTTACGCGGGTTGCCGATGGATTCCAGATACAGGCCCACTGCTTTGGTGGCCGCGTCATCCTCCCAGTACTGCATGACATCGTTGCCGGAGACGTCGGCCCGGTTTCCCGCCGAGACGGTGGAGGACAGCCCCAGCCCGCGCCGGCTGGCGGCGGTGTAGAGCAGCACCCCGATTGCCGCCGACTGGCTGAAAAGCCCCAGCGGTCCGCGCGGCGGCATGGCGGGCGCCATGGAGGCGTTCAAGGACACGGCCGGGTCGGTGTTCAGGAGCCCGAGCGATCCGGGACCTATCACCCGCATGCCGTGGGCGCGCGCCTGGCGCACCAGTTCGCGCTGCCGCTGCAATCCTTCGGCGCCGGCTTGGGAGAAACCATCGCTGGCCACCAGGATTCCCTTGACGCCGGCGGCGGCACATTCGCGGGCCACCTTGGCCACTTCCTCGTACGGGACGGCGACGACGGCCAGTTCCACCGGCTGCGGCACATCGGCGATGGTGGCGTGGGAGATCATGCCGTTCAGCTCAAAGGCCTGCGGGTTGATGGCATAGACGGGGCCGGTGAAGCGGGCTTCAATGATGTTCTCCAGCAGCGAGTAGCCCACGCTCCCCCAGTCCCGGCTGGCGCCGATCACGGCCACCGATCCGGGCGCCAGCAGCGCCGCTACGCTCTTGGCCTCGGCGCGGTGCTCGCGGGCGGCCATGACTGCGCGGGAGCGGTCTGTGGGATCAAGATCGAACTCGAGGGCGACCACGCCGTCGTCGAAATGGCGCCGCACTTCGTAGCCCGCGTCGTTGAAGACCGTGATCATCTTCCGGTTTTCGGGCAGCACTTCGGCGGAGAACTTGCTGATGCCGTTCTCCCGGGCCGCTGCCGCGAGATGCTCGAGGAGGATGGACCCGAGCCCCCGGCCCTGGTGGGCGTCCGAAATGTTGAAGGCAACTTCGGCTTCGGCAGGATCGTCCAGCCGGTCATAGCGGCCAATGCCGATGATCTCGTCGCCCATGGT
>NZ_JBNHHB010000229.1:0-7736 GCF_059091905.1 Arthrobacter sp. Dra40 | reverse complement strand
CCGGAGGCCGTGGTCTGCTCTGCTTCGAGCGGCTGGACAACAATACGATCCTCAAGAGGCTTAATGGAGACCGACACTCGGCTCTCTCCTTTTCATGCGCTACGAATAGGTGGGCCAAGGAGATGTCTGCCGTCGTCGCGGTGCCGGCAGGCGGTTCCTTGAGTTAGCACCCTCACGGGGAGAGTGCTAACAGTGACTCTATGAGAAGGGTTAGCACTCGGTCAAGGCGAGTGCCAACGACCGGCCGGAACAATTCCTGGAAGCGGCCCGCGGTGTGACGACTAGCGGCACCCCTTCCGTCCGCCAAGTTGCGTAAGGCTAACCTAACCCGGTAGTTTTCAGACTGCGCGCAAATAGCAAACGTTTATGTTGCCTAATGCCTCTTTCGCCTGAAGCGGTGTTGACGATCGATGGAGTGTCAGTGAAAAACCCCCTCAAGTCCGGCCTGCTGGCTGTGACCGCAGCCGTTTCCATGCTCGCCATGAGCGCGTGCGGACAGCAGACCGATGCCGCAGCGGGAACCGGTGCCGAGACGATCAGCATTGAGCACGCCTCCGGTACCACCGACGTGCCGGTGAACCCGGAGACCGTCTACACCTTCGATCTTGGGGTGCTGGACAGCCTCACCGCCCTGGGCGTCACGGTCGACGGCGTCCCGGAGGCAGCCGTGTTCCCCGAGCCGCTGGCACAGTACGCCGGGGACGACTACACCAAGATCGGCTCCATGAAGGAACCCGACTTCGAGGCGATCAGCGAAGGCGCACCGGATTTGATCATCATCTCCGGCCGCACCGCCGAGGCCTACGGCGAACTGAGCAAAATCGCCCCGACCATCGACCTGAGCGTTGATCCCGCGGCTCCGATGGAGAGCTTCAAGGAGGTCTCTGCGACCCTCGGCGAGATTTTCGGCAAGGAAGCCGAGGTCAGCGAAAAGCTTGCCGCCATCGACAGCAGGATCGAGGACACCAAGGCCGACGCTGCCGACGCCGGCACTGTCCTGGTGCTGATGACCAGCGGCGGCGAGATGACTGCCTATGGGGCAGGCTCCCGTTTCGGCATCGTGCACGATGTCCTGGGTTTGCAGACCGCCGCTGACGTAAAGTCCGAGGGACCGCACGGCGAGGCCATTTCGCACGAATTCGTCGCTGAGACCAACCCGGACCACCTGTTCGTTATCGACCGCGACGCGGCCGTCGGGGAATCCGGGGAGGCCGCTGCTGCCGTCCTGGACAACGACCTGGTCAACGGCACCAACGCTGCCAGGAACGACAGCATCACCTATCTTGATTCAGCATCCTGGTACCTGGTGGGCTACGGCCTGAATAATACGGACGCCATGATCAGTGCCGTCCAGGCAGCCATCACGAAGTAGCACCCGTACGGCCGCCGACAACCCGCCGGCGGCCTACGCGGTGGCCCCCTCCATGGCTTCCTCCACGATTTCCAGTCCGGCCCCGGTGGCAACAGCCGCGGCGCGACGCCGTCACCGCACCCGCGGATCCGGTTCCCAGCTCGCGTGGGCGGGCACCGCCGTCGTTCTGCTGGCCATTGCCAGCATGTTCGTGGGGGTCAGCGATGTGTCACTGCCCGCCTTGCTGGCCGGTGACCGGGCCGCGTGGGACATCTTCTGGATCAGCCGCCTGCCGCGTACCCTGTCGGTCGTCCTGGCCGGTGCGGCGCTGGGCATTGCCGGCCTGATCATGCAGCTGATGGCGCGAAACAAGTTCGTGGAGCCGTCCACTGTGGGGACCGTGGAGTCGGCCTCGCTGGGCATCCTGGTGGTCACGGTGGCGATCCCCGGTGCATCGCTGCTGGCCAAGATGTCCGTGGCTACCGTGTTCGCAGCCGCCGGCACCGGCCTGTTCCTGCTGGTGCTGCGCCGGATCCCGCTGCGCAACACGCTCGTTGTGCCGCTGGTCGGCATCATGCTGGGCGGTGTCATCGCGGCGGTCACTACTTTCTTCGCCTACCGCTATGATCTGCTGCAGACGCTGAACAGCTGGATGATCGGCGACTTTTCCGGCGTACTGCGCGGTCGCTACGAATTGCTCTGGGTCGTCGCGGTGCTCGCCCTGGTCGGCTACCTGTGCGCGGACCGGTTCACCATGGTCGGCATGGGCCAGGAATTCTCCACCAACCTCGGCCTGAACTACGGGCGCGTCATGGCGCTGGGACTGGTCATCGTCTCGCTGATCAGCGCCGTGGTGGTGGTCAACATCGGCGCCATCCCGTTCCTGGGTCTGGTGGTGCCCAATCTGGTCTCGCTGGCGTTCGGCGACAGCGTCCGCCGTGCCGTCCCCTGGGTGGCCGTCTTCGGCGCGGGCTTTGTGCTGCTCTGCGACATCATCGGCCGCACCATCCGCTTCCCCTACGAAATCCCGGTGGGTGTCATCGTCTCCGCGGTGGGCAGCGCCATCTTCCTGTACCTGCTGCTGAGGACCCGTAGGAATGGCTGATCCGGCCCTTCCGTCCGCGCTGACCCAGCGCAACTGCCGCACGTTCACCGCAGTCCGGCCGCGGACCCTGATCCTTGGGCTGGGCCTGCTGACCGCCGTCCTCGTGGCCGCGTTCATGACCGTCGACCTGCGCGGCAACCTCGGCTACGTCCTGCCCCGCAGGGCCATCAAGATCGGTTCGATGCTTCTGGTGGCCTACGCGGTAGGAGTGTCCACCGTGTTGTTCCAGACAGTGACCGCCAACCGGATCCTGACGCCGTCGATCATGGGTTTCGACGCGCTCTACATGCTGATCCAGACCGGGCTGACGTTCGGCATCGGCGGGCAGGCGTTGCTGAGCCTGGGCGCGCCGGTGCGCTTCGTGATCGAGGTGATGCTGATGGTGGGCTTCTCCTTCCTGCTCTACCGCTGGCTGTTCACCGGCGGCGGCAAGAGCCTGCACTTGATGCTGCTGGTGGGCATCGTGTTCGGAACCATGTTCCGGGGCATCTCCTCGCTGCTGCAGCGGCTGATCGACCCGAGCGAGTTCATCATCCTGCAGGATCTGTTCTTCGCCAGCTTCAACAATGTGGACGGTCTGCTGCTGGCTGTCTCGGCGGTGGCCGTTGCCGGGGCGAGCATCCCCGTGTGGCGGATGCGCCGCCAACTGGACGTGTTGGCGCTGGGACGCGACACGGCACTGAATCTGGGCGTCGACCACCGGCGGGCCGTCACGACCGTGCTGATGCTGTGCGCCATCCTGGTGGCTGTCTCCACCGCGCTGGTGGGGCCGATCACGTTCTTTGGCCTGCTCGTGGCCAGTCTGGCCTACGTGCTGTGCTCCCACTTCCGGCACGTGTACGTGCTGCCCGTCGCGGTGCTGCTGGGCGCCATCGCCCTGGTCGGCGGCCAGCTGGTACTCGAGCAGGTGTTCAGCTTCGATACTGCGCTGAGCATCGTCATTGAATTTGCCGGCGGCATCCTGTTCATCGCCCTGCTGCTGAAAGGCTCCATCAAATGATCCATGTCTCCGGTGTCTCCAAGACCTACGGCACGCAGACAGTGGTGGACGACGTCAGTTGCTACATCAAGGACGGCGGCATCACCTCGATCATCGGGCCCAACGGCGCCGGCAAGTCGACGCTGCTCTCCATGGTGTCCCGGCTGCTGCCCATGGACGCCGGGGCGGTGACCATCGACGGCCTGGATGTCAGCACCACCGCCGGCAAGGACTTGGCACGCAAAATGGCCATCCTGCGCCAGGACAACCAGCTGACCGTCCGGCTGACTGTCCGGGACCTGGTCGGCTTCGGCCGCTTCCCGCACAACAACGGCCGGCCGGGCCCCGCGGACAAGGCCCTCATCGACCAGGCCCTGGAGTACCTGGACCTGACGGCGATGGCGGACAAGTTCGTGGACGAACTCTCCGGCGGCCAACGGCAGCGGGCCTTCATCGCCATGGTGCTGGCGCAGGACACCGACTACCTGCTGTTGGACGAACCGCTGAACAACCTGGATATGAAGCACTCCGTGGAAATGATGCGGTTGCTGCGCCGGATGACCGATGAACTGGGCAAGACGGTGGTGCTCGTGATCCACGACATCAACTTCGCTTCGTGTTACTCGGACTCGATCATTGCCATGCGCTCCGGCCGGCTGGTGCACCAAGGCACGCCGTCCCAGATCATGCAGCCGGACGTGCTGCATGATGTGTACGAAATCGACATCCGGATCGAGGAGATCGAAGGCAACCGGATCGGCGTCTACTTCGCCTGAACACCGGCCGGGCGATGACCGGCCGGCCCGAGCCGGGACGAAACCGTCACTGCTTCAAGACCGCCAAAACATTGCCGGCCGGGTCCTTGAACCACGCGATGTCCGGGCCGTTGCCGCGCATGATGCCCTTTGCATCGGTGGGCAGGTTGGGATCGTCGTAGATGTTTGTCTGCACCCCGCGGCCGTTGAGCTCCTCCACGGCGGCTTCGACATTGGCGACGGCGAAGTTCAGGATGGTGAACGTGGCCGGTTGGTGGTCCGGCTTCGGGTACACCATCACCGTTGCGCCGCCCGGGAGCCTTAGCTCGAGCGTGCCCATGGGCCCGTCGGCTACGTCGAGGCCAAGGGTCCCGCCGTAGAATGTCCTGGCAGCCGCCGTGTCGTTGACGCTGAAGCCACTGAAAGCCTGAGTTGGGGTGAACCCTGCGCTGTCCATGGCGGTCTCCTTCGCTCTGCGGATTGACACCTCCCAGACTGGCACAGCCGCAGCGGGCGGGCCAGCGCTCCGGCCGGCGCGCGGAACTGTCCGGAAGGGCATCACTGGGGGGCAAAAGGGGCGACGCAAACGTCCGGCCGTGATGGCGGTGTCCGGACGGAGTAGTATCCCGGATCATGCCTGCGCACCGGTCACGAACACAATCCGGGCACCCTCGGCCTGGAACCTTGCGGCCCGGGGAATCCGCGGTGCTCTGGGTGGCCATTCTGGCTTCCTTTGTCGCCTTCCTGGACGCTTCCGTGGTGAGCGTGGCGCTGCCGGCCATAGACCGTGACCTTGGCGGGGGCCTCGCCGTCCAGCAGTGGGTGGTGGGCGGCTACCTGTTGTCCCTGGGCGCGCTGATCCTGGTTGCCGGCGCGCTGTCGGATCTGTTCGGCAGGGTCCGGATCCTGCGGGCGGGACTGTTGCTTTTCGGCGCGGCCTCGGTGGCCTGCGCGGCGGCGCCGGGAACGGCCGGCCTGGTGGCCGCGCGGATTGTCCAAGGTGGGGGCGCGGCGCTGCTGGTACCGGCCTCGCTGGCCCTGATCACCTCTACCTTCAGCGGGCGGGACCAGCACCGGGCAATCGGCGTGTGGACGGGCTGGACCGGCACGGCTTATATCTTTGGCCCGGTATTCGGCGGCCTGCTGGTGGACACGCTGGGCTGGCGGGTGGTCTTTGCCGTGAACGTTCTGCCCATCGCGGCGACACTGTGGCTATTGACGCGGCTCAACGATCCTCCCCGGCCGGCGCGACGGCCGCCGATCGACCTCTTGGGCGCGTGCCTGGCGGCCCTCGGGCTGGCAGGATCGGTGTTCGCGCTGATCGAGCAACAGCGGCTCGGCTGGGAGAACGCCCAGGTGCTGGTACCGCTGGCCGTCGGGCTGATGAGTATGGTGCTCTTTGTGTGGCGGGAACACCGTGCCGCCAACCCGATGATGCCGTTGCGGATTTTCCGCGCGCGCAATTTCGGCGTCGGCAATATCGCCACGGCGGGGATCTATGCCGGGCTATCCCTGGGCCTGTTCGCGCTCCCGGTCTTCCTGCAGCAGGCCGCCGGCTTCAGCGCTGCCGCCGCAGGCCTGGCGACATTGCCGATGAGTGTTCTTTCGCTGGCGTTGGCAGCCCGGTTCGGGCGGCTCTCAGGCCGATACGGGCCCCGCCTGTTCATGGCCGCGGGGCCCGTGCTGGCAGGGACGGGATTTCTGCTCATGATCTCCGTGCGCGAGCCCCTCGGTTTCTGGACGCAGATCCTTCCGGGCGTGCTGCTGGCAGGCCTGGGCCTGGCGGTGACCGTCTCCCCGCTGACGGCCGCGGTGCTCGGCGCGGCAGCACCGGAGCGCAGCGGGATTGCCTCTGCCGTAAACAACGCGGTGGCCCGCATCGCCGGGCTGGTGGCCATCGCGGCAGCCGGCGCCATCACCGGCGGCGTGCTGGATTATGCAGGCTTTCGCCGCGCCGCCCTGGCCGCTGCGCTGTTGCTTTTCGCCGGCGGACTGGTTTCCGCCGCCGGCATCCGCAACCCGCCGCCCTAGAATCGCCTGGTGGCAGGGGCTGGAGGTGGCGGGGTCCGCCGGGCTAAACCACGGAGAAGTCGCCCGGCAGCATGGTCCGGCCAGTCAGGGCCAACAGGACCTGCGCGCCCTCCCCGCGTTCGGCGGCGATCTGCAGCGCCAGAGACCCTGCCTCAAGTTCCACGTCCCGCGGCAGTTGAGCCACCAGGCCGCAGGCCCGTGACAGATCCAGGGTGTGCACCGCAAGTTCGAAGATCCGGGTGGGCAGGTAGTCGCTGAAGCGCATCCCGCCGGCGGCCGTTTCGATGACCCGGTCCTCGGTCAAGGGCAGGGTGTTCTCCAGTTGAGCCAGCAGCCGGTCCACCATATCCACCGGGTGCGGCCCCAACTCCTGACCGGCTGCGATGGCACGCCGGGTAACACCTGGGTCATCGGCCAAAGCGGTGGCCAGATAGTAGTCAGCGGCCGATTCCACCTGCACCCGCTCCGCAGGGCGGCCCAAGTACGTCAGTACCGTGGACAGTGCGCGGCTGGTGTGCCCGGCCAAGGTCCGGACGGTCCATTCGTCCAGCCCGGGGGCGTTCCACGCGGCAGGCGGCACATTAGCCAAGACTTCGCGGAAGTACCGGCCCGCGGACAGGAAAGTTGCCGCCGAATCGATCATGCGCCCATGCTATGGCCGGCGGGGCGGCCACGACCAGCGTCCACGGCCCTCGTGGCGTGGCTGGACTGGAACATGGTTGCCCGGCCTTCAGGCCAGTCGCTTCATCTCCGCCTGCCAGGCCGGGGCAGGTTCAGAGACCTCTTCCCACAGGGCCTGCCAACCACGGCGGGCGCGGTTGCCGGCCTGGATCAGCTCCCCAAGTTCTGCGTCAATTTCCGCTTGGCAAGCGTCAACATCCATGACGTACCCGTCATAAGGTGTGGACATCATTCGGGCCTCCTCACAGTAAGCTTCCTTACCGAGGGTACTGTCATCTTGAACTTTCGGCCATGGGGAGAACTACCCATAGCCTGTTCCGGCCCCTCGCATCGGGCCGTCAGCGTCCCCGAACCGGCTGCACTAGGCTTGAATCCATGGCATCCGAGACCCACGCCGAAAACATTGCGCCGATTCTGACATCGGAGGGTTGGGAACTGCTGAATTCGCTCGGCCCGTATTCCGAGGCGGAGAGCCTTCAGGTCGGCACCGAACTGCGGAAGGCAGGCCACTCCCCCGAACTGGTCTCCGCTGCCATGACCCAGTCGCGGCTGCGAGCCAAGGCCGAGGCGAAGTTCGGCCCGTTCGCGGAGAAAATGCTCTTCACCCAAGCGGGGCTGGAACAGGCCACCCGGCTCAACATCGCTGCCCTGCACGCCCAGCGCTTCCAGGCTGCCGGGGTGGAACACGTCGCGGACTTGGGCTGCGGAATCGGCGCGGATGCCATGGCGCTGGCGTCTTTGGACCGCAGGGTCACCGCGGTGGAACAAGATGAGACCACCGCTGCCGTGGCCACTATCAACCTGATGCCGTGGCCTGCCGCCACCGTCGTTAAT
>NZ_JBNHHB010000228.1:0-7816 GCF_059091905.1 Arthrobacter sp. Dra40 | reverse complement strand
TACATCACCGGACGGGCCTTCTTCCGGCACCTTGAGCTGCAGGTGGGACCGGGCGTGTTCGTGCCGCGCCCGGAGACCGAAACCGTCGCCCAGCACGCCGTCGACCGCGCGCGGGCCCTGCCGGCCGCCAAGGTCGTGGACCTGGGCACCGGTTCCGGCGCGATCGCCGCCGCCGTCGCGAGCGAGGTGCCCGGCGCCGCCGTCTTCGCGGTGGAGCTGAGCGAGCTCGCGCACGCCTGGGCCGAACGGAACCTGGCGCCGCTGGGCGTCACACTGCTGAGGGAAGACCTGCGCACGGCGCTGTCCGCACACGACGGAACCTTCGACGTCGTCGTCTCCAATCCGCCGTACATCCCCGCGGAAGCCGTCCCGCGCGAGCCCGAGGTCGCCGACCACGACCCGCAGATGGCCCTCTACGGCGGGGGAGCGGACGGCATGGACCTGCCGGCGGCCACCGCGGCCACGGCTGCGCGGCTGCTGAAACCCGGCGGCTATTTCATCATGGAGCATGCCGAAGTCCAGGCTGCCGCCGTGCTGTCCCTGCTGAACTCTGCGCAATGCTGGCGCCAGGTCACCACGGAGTACGATCTGACCGGGCGCGAGCGGGCCACGTCGGCTGTTCGGTTATGAGAATGGAACAATGAAACTGTGAGCACTACCTTCAACTGCACCGACGCCGCAGAACGCAGCGAGGGACTGGCGGCAGCACAGGCTGCCATCGCCGACCGCCTGTGTGTGGTCATGCCGACGGACACGGTCTACGGAATCGCTGCCGACGCCTTCTCTCCGCAGGCCGTAGCCACGCTGCTCGCGGCCAAGGGCCGCGGACGCAAGATGCCTCCGCCGGTGCTGGTGCCGCGGCCGCAGACCATGGATGGACTCGCCACCGAGGTGAGTGAGGAAGCCCGTGCCCTCGCCGATGCCTTTTGGCCGGGCGGGCTGACACTGATTTTCCGCGCGCAGCCGTCGCTGACCTGGGATCTGGGCGAAACCAAAGGCACCGTAGCCCTGCGCATGCCCGACGACGAGCTGGCGCTGGAGCTGCTGGCAGCTACCGGACCGCTGGCCGTGTCCTCAGCAAACCGCACCGGCCAGCCCTCTGCGCAGACCGCTGCCCAGGCCATGGAGCAGCTGGCCGAGTCAGTGGACGTCTACCTGGAAGACGGCTTCCGTCCCGTTGGCGGCACGACGGCGGTGCCCTCCACGATTGTCGATTGCACCTCGAGCACCCTGAAGGTGGTACGCGAAGGCACGATCAGCCTGGCGACCTTGCGCACTGTTGTGCCGGGCGTCCTGGGACTGGGAGAGACTGTAGAAGCATGACCCACGATTCGGCTCTTTCCAACGGCAAGACGGCCAGCAGCGACCGCGCCCTGTGGCTCTGGTCGCAGATCCTGCTGGACTCCCTGGCCTGGGTCGTGGCCATCGTTCTGGCAGTTTTCCTGCGGTACGAAATGGCGCTCAGTCCTGCCAAGGTTCCCGGCATCATTCTGCTCTGTGCGCTGGCGATTGCGGCCCAGGTAGCCGTTGGGTCGGCCTTCGCGCTTTACAAGGGCCGCTACAGTTTTGGCAGCTTCCACGAGGCCAAACTGCTGGTCATGGTGACCATCTCGGTTTCGGTGATCCTGACCGTCGGCCTGCTGCTGTTTGGCATCTCGCTGGGCATCGCCCGCGGCACCGGACTGATTGCCTTCCCCTTCGCCTGCCTGTTCATGGCGGCGGTGCGCTACCTGAAGCGGATGTATGTCGAAAGCAAAGCCAAACCGGGCGAACAGGCTGAGCGGACCCTGATCTACGGGGCAGGGTTCGTCGGCAACAACATCGTGACCCGGATGAGCAACGACCCGGCCTCGCCCTGGCTGCCGGTGGGCCTCATCGACGACGATCCGGCCAAGAAGCACCTGCGCATTGCCTCGGTTCCGGTCCTGGGCCGCATGGAAGACCTGCCGGAGATCGCGCACCGCACCGGGGCAACCGTGCTGCTGGTGGCGATCGCGGACATCGACTCTGCACAGATGCGACAGATCTCCGACAGCATTGCCGGCCGGAACATGCGGGTGCTGGTGGTACCGCCGCTGAAGGAAATGCTCACCGGCCGGCAGGACTTCTCCTTCCGCGAGGTGGCCATCGAAGACCTCATCGGACGCCAGCCGGTGGACATCCATGTCGAAGAAATCGCCCACTATGTCACCGGCAAGCGCGTGCTGGTCACGGGCGCCGGCGGCTCCATCGGTTCGGAGCTGTGCCGCCAGATCCACGCCTTCCAACCGGCTGAACTGATCATGCTGGACCGTGACGAGAGCGGACTGCAGGGCACGCAGATTTCGATCACCGGCCAGGGTCTGCTCACGGGCAAAGACACAGTTCTCGCTGATATCCGCGACGCCGCCACCCTCGAAGCGATCTTCCTGGACCGCAAGCCGGAAGTGGTGTTCCACGCTGCCGCCCTCAAACACGTGTCCCTGCTGGAGCAGTACCCGGAGGAAGCCTGGAAGACCAACGTGCTCGGGTCGCGGAATGTGCTGCGTGCCGCCCGCGCCGCACGAGTGACCACCTTCGTCAACGTCTCCACGGACAAGGCGGCCAACCCCACCACGGTTTTGGGCCACTCCAAGCGAGTGGCCGAAAAACTGACGGCATGGGTGGCGCAGCAGACCGGACAGAAGTATGTGTCCGTGCGGTTCGGCAACGTGCTGGGCAGCCGGGGGTCGGTTCTGCCGCTGTTCAGCGAACAGATCCGCAAGGGTGGTCCGGTCACGGTTACCGACGCCGCAGCCACCAGGTTCTTCATGACGATTCCGGAAGCCTGCCAGCTGGTGATCCAAGCCGGCGCCATTGGCAGCGGCGGGGAAGTGCTGATACTGGACATGGGCGAACCGGTGAAGATTCTGGACGTTGCCCAGCGCATGATCGCAATGTCGGGCAAAGACGTGGAGATCGTCTTCACCGGACTGCGCCCTGGCGAGAAACTGCACGAAGACCTGATCGGGGAAGGCGAAACCGATTCCCGGCCCCTGCATCCGAAGATCTCGCATGCCTCGATCGACGGCCTGGACCCGGACCGGATGAGCCTGGCGGAGTGGAAGAGCCGGCAGGACCTGGTCTCGGTATCCACCGGCGCCATGGATATCGTTTCTGCCGCGATCGCTGCCGACGACGAACTTGAGGCCGGACTCAAGGCCGACGGGCGGGAGCGGACCTCGTGACCGCAGCCGTGGTGGCCGTTGCGGCGGCGCTTTTGGTGAGCCTGCTGCTGCCGTTCGCGCTGATCCCGCTGCTGAAGCGGCTCGGCGTGCTGGATGTGCCGAACGAACGGTCCTCGCACACCCGCGTCGTCGTTCGCGGCGTCGGCATTACGGTGGCGGCCGGACTGTTGGCAGGTCTTGTGATTGCGGCGTTTGGGGGCGCCGTCGCGGCTCCGCAGCTGTTGCTCGCGGTCGCCGGGGTTGCCGCCGCGGCGGCGCTGCTGGGCTGGGTCGAAGACTTCCGCGGGCTTTCCATCCGCGGACGGGCCGCGCTGCAGCTGGGCATCGGAGCAGGCGGTACCGCATTGGCCATCGGACTCACCGGCCAGACCTGGTGGTGGCTGCCGCTGGGTGCCCTGGCGCTGGCCGCCTACATTAACATCGCCAACTTCATGGACGGCATTAACGGGATTTCCGGACTGCACGGCACTGCCGTGGGACTGATGTTCGCCGGCACCGGGGCGGCCACCGGCCATAACTGGCTGGTGGTCGGCGGGACCGTGCTGGCGGCGGCGTTTGTGGCGTTCCTGCCGTGGAATCTGGGCCGGGGCAATGTCTTCCTGGGCGACGTCGGCAGCTACCTTTTGGGAGCAGGCCTGGCCATGCTGGGGATCACCGCCTTTCTGGACGGCGTGCAGGCCGAGTACCTGTTGGGGCCGGTGGCCATCTATCTCGCCGACACCTTGGCCACGTTGCTTCGCCGGATCAGCGCGGGGGAGCGGTGGTATGCCCCGCACCGCCAGCACGCCTACCAGCGGCTGACGGACGTGGGCTTCAGCCATGTGCAGTCGGCGCTGCTGGTGACGGCCTGTTCCCTGCTGACCGGTTTCTGCGGCTACCTGGCGGCCGAATCCTCCCTCGCGGGCAAGGTAGCCGCCGTCGCCGCGTGCGCGGCCGTCGTGGTTTTCTATCTGCGCGCGCCGATGCTCTTTAGCCGCCGGCCATCAAATGCCGCAGGACCTGCAGCGTAACAGCGGTCCGGGAGTCGTGGCCCAGTTCTATCTCATGTAGAATTGATCCGGCCGGTTCCGGCCCACCACAGCGACCGAACGGACAGCAATGAGCGCTTCCCGCCACGACGGCAATACTGCCGCTGGCACAGCTGTCAATGCATCCGGCCCCACCCGGTCGCCGTGGCTAAAGATCCTGCGCACCTCCTTGGTCGCCAGCGGCGCAGTCGCCGTGCTGATCATGGCGGTTGCGGCGGTAACCGCGGGCGGGCAAGGCGCCTTGAGCGCCCTGCTCGGCGCGGCGCTGGTCATCCTGTTCTTCGGCATCAGCCTGCTCGTGGGCCACTTCGTGGGCCGGTCGAATCCGTCCGGTGCCATCGGTGCGTTCATCGCCGCCTACGTGCTGAAGGTGGTGGGTTTTGGAGCAGCGCTCTTTATCCTTGGCACCCCGGACTGGCTCGAGCGCACATGGTTCTTCGTTGCGGCGGTTGCCACGGTGGTGGTCTGGCAGGCGGCTGAGGTGTTCGCTTTTTCGCGCACGCGCCATCAGCTGTACTCCGATCCCGAGGGCGAGCCTGCGGCTGGCCGCCGGCAACCGAAGGGGGAGGCCGAACATGGCAAGTAAAGGATCCTCCGGCCCTGCGGGGAGCGGTTCCGGGGACGACTCCACCTACCGAGGCGGCAACACCGTCCTCACCTATATCCTTGGCGGGATCATCGCCTGGGGTTTGGTAGGCTGGGGGTTGGACTATCTGTTGGATACCCGCTGGCTGATTTTCGTCGGTGCCGTTCTGGGCGCTGGAGGCGGATATTATCTGGCCCGCTCACACAAACTCACGCGCGGCGCTCGACGCCGCCATGAGGACGGCCCGGGGGACCACACCTGAATGTCAGAAAACTTTATATGGTGGCCTGCCTTGATGGCGACCCACCCTGAAACGCCCAAAGATGGACACTGCAGAGAGGAAACGCGTTGATCGCGCTTGCGCTTCCGGCGGCCGCTGATGAAGGTGGCTTCGTCCCACCGAGCCTCGAAGATATGCATCTACCGGAGATTCTCCCGTGGATGGCCCCGTACGGTGAGGGTTTCGGCAAGCAGATGCTGCTGGTGCTGCTGTCCGTCGCACTTATTTCCTGGTTCTTCATTGCCGCCTCCCGCCGCCGCCAGCTTGTCCCGGGCAAGCTGCAGCACCTGGGTGAACTGAGCTACAACTTCGTCCGCAACTCCGTGGGCAAGGACATCATCGGTGAGCGCGATTTCAGGCCGTTCGTCCCGCTGCTGATGGCACTGTTCTTCTTCATCCTGGTGAACAACCTCTTCGGTTCCATCCCGCTGTTGCAGCTGCCGACTCCGTCGCACGTGGGCACCGCCTACGCCCTGGCCGGCGTCGTCTACATCACCTGGATTGTCCTGGGCATCAGGAAGCACGGCATCGGCTACTTCAAGCTTGCCGTTGTTCCCAGCGGTGTACCGAAGGCGATCCTTCCGCTGGTCGTGCTCATTGAGATCATCTCCACCTTCCTGGTCCGCCCGGTCACGCACAGCCTCCGTCTGTTCGCCACCATGCTGGCCGGTCACCTGATCATCATGCTGGCTGCCGCCGGCTCGGAATTCCTGCTGATGGATGCCGACTTCTGGTTCAAGCCGCTGGGCATCCTCACCCTCGCCGGCGGCGTGGGCATGTACTTCTTCGAAATCCTGATCCAGGTCCTGCAGGCGTACGTGTTCGTGCTGCTGACCGCGATCTACATCCAAGGCTCACTGGCCGAGGAACACTAAATTTCCCCACTGGGGAAGAACCTGAACCAACAACCTGCCCCCTGGGCATCTTGAAAGGAAAATAATGGAAGGCAATATCAACCTCGTCGGTTACGGTCTCTCCGCCATCGGCGGTGCCATCGGTGTGGGCCTCGTGTTCGCTGCTTACATCAATGGCGTTGCCCGCCAGCCCGAGGCACAGCGCGTGCTGCAGCCGATCGCATTCCTGGGTCTGGCGCTGACTGAAGCACTGGCCATCCTCGGTCTGGTGTTCGCGTTCGTCCTCTAATCAGGGCAACGCGGACCATCCACACCGAGTAGATAGGACGGGTGAGATATGAATCAGGTAATGATCCTCGCCGCCGCGGAGGGTGCTAACCCTCTGATCCCTAACATCTGGGAAATCGTCGTCACGCTGATCGGCTTCGGGATTCTCATGTACATCGTCGGAAAGTTCGTCGTTCCGGCGTTCGAGAAGACGTATGCAGAGCGCACCGAAGCCATCGAGGGCGGGATCGCCAAGGCCGAGGCCGCCCAGGCCGAAGCCAGCGCTGCGTTGGACGAGTACAAGCAGCAGTTGATGGACGCCCGGGCAGAGGCCAACCGCATCCGCGAGGACGCCCGCGCCGAAGGCGCCCAGATCCTGGCGGAGCTGAAGGAAAAGGCGCAGGCCGAGGCAGCACGCATCAGCGAGCAGGCCCAGGTCCAGATTGACGCCGAGCGTCAGGCTGCCGTGACTTCGCTGCGCAGCGAAGTCGGCTCCCTGGCAACCGAACTGGCTGGCAAGATTGTCGGTGAGGCGCTGAACGACGATGAGCGTGCTGCCCGCGTCGTGGACCGCTTCCTCGCCGATCTTGAGTCTCAGAGTGCAGGTGCTGCTAAATAATGGCCGGTGTATCGAGCGAGTCACTGAAAGCGGCACAGCAGGAGCTGGAGGCTAAGCTTCCCACCGCTTCGCTGTCCCTGGCAGAGGAACTCTTTGGGATCCTTGGCCTGCTGGACAGCAATGCCGGACTGCGCCGCGCCCTGACCGATCCGGCGCGCGACAGCAGCGAGAAGGCCGAATTGTTCGGCCGTCTCCTGGAGGGGAAGGTCTCGGCAGATGCCCGGGACATCGTCACCTCGCTGGCTGCCTCGCGCTGGGCCTCTGCGCGCGATATCGGGGACGCCTTGGAGACCCTGGCGGCCACCACGGCTGTCGCCGTTGCAGAAAAGGGCCAGGGGATTGACGGACTCGAAGGTCTGGAGAGCGACCTGTTCGCGTTCAACCGCATTGTCGGGTCGGACCACGACCTGCAGCGCGCCTTGGTTGAACCCCAGGCTTCGGAAGAAGCCAGAACGGCACTGGCACAGAAGCTGGTGCCGGCCGCGGGTCCCGCAGCCCAGCTGCTGATCCGGCAGGCGGTGTCCGCTCCGCGCGGCATTAAGCCGTCGGCCTTGGTAGAGCGGTTTATCCAGCTGGTGGCCAAGCGCCAGCAGCGCTGGATCGCCGAGGTCAGCGTTACCCGTCCGCTGACCGGCGAGCAGGCGTCCCGTCTGCAGGCCGGCCTCAACCGGCTGTACGGCCGCGAGCTGCGGATGCACGTCAATGTCGATCCGCGACTGGTTGGCGGCGTGCGGGTCATGGTCGGGGACGAGGTCGTGGACGCGTCCGTGATCTCCCGCCTGGCTGAACTCCGCCGGAGTCTCACGGTGTAGTTTCCTCACGGAGACTGGGACCGGAAGCCTCACACAGACTGAATTACACACCGGTCGTCGCGCACCACGCGATGATCACAAACACAGGAGAGCAGGGACTGCAGATGGCCGAATTGACCATCAACGCCGACGACGTCCGCAATGCGCTGAACGAGTTCGCGGCG
>NZ_JBNHHB010000227.1:0-7919 GCF_059091905.1 Arthrobacter sp. Dra40 | reverse complement strand
GGGCGGAACGTGGCGGGTCCGTTGCCGCGTCCGATATAAGCCCCGAGAGGCACGGCGATGCCGCCTCCGCCTCCGCCGGCAGCCCCTTCGGAGTCACCGCCGCCGCCGAAACCGTACTGGAGCCACGCCACGGGCACCACGGTGTCGCCGCCTACTTGCAGGGGTTCCCCGTAGGTCCGCGCAACGCCCAGCGACTTGAGCTGCTCGGCAAGCCGCTCCGGTATGGACGGGCCGGAGGGCCCTGGCTGCTTCTGGCCGGCGGGCTGGCGCTGCCCCTGCCCGGCTGCAGATTCGGGCGCTGAGGATCCGGTTTCCGATGGCATGGCCACATCCTAGTGGAACGGGGACAGGGATCGAAGAGGCGGGAGTTGACTGAGGGTTTCATCCGGCCAGGAAGTCCAGCACGTCGCGGGCCTCGAGGTTCAGCGCCCGCCGATTGACCCTGAGGGCCAGCCGGTAATAGTCCACCAGGTGCTCGCAGAGCACCGGCCAGGTGCGGCCCTGCACGGAGTCGAAGGCGGCCTTGCCCAGCGCCCGCCGCTTGGCGCCGTCGCCCGCCAGATCCTGGACATACCCGCGCAGCTGGTCCAGCTGCCCGGGCTGGTAAATCCACCCGGTCCGCGAGGGGTCCACCAAGTCCACGGGGCCGCCGCGACCCACAGCCACCACGGGCACACCGCTGGCCATGGCCTCCTGGATGGTTTGGCAGAAGGTCTCCGATTCGCCCGGGTGGACAAAGAGGTCGAACGAGGCCATGTGCCGGGCCAGGGCCTCTCCGCTCTGAAAACCGGCGAAGTGCGCGCCGGGCAGTTTCGCCTGCAGTTCTTCCTTCAGCGGACCGGAGCCAACCACCACCAGCCGGGTGCCGGGAAGATCGGCCAGCACCGCCAGGTCCTCCACCTGCTTTTCCGCCGCCAGGCGGCCCACGTAGCCGATGATGCGCTCACCGCCGGGTGCCACGGAAGCCCGCCAGCCGGCGTCGTACTTGCTTGGATGGAAGCGGGCGGTGTCCACGCCCCGGCGCCACAGGTGCACGCGGATGCCGCGGCTGCGCAACTGATCCATGGCGAATGACGACGGCGCCAGCGTCAGGGTGGAGGCATTGTGGATGTTCTCAACCCGTTGCCAGAGCAGTTCCTGCAGCCACGGCGCACCGTAACGGGCCGCATAGGCGGGCACTTCGGTCTGGTAGACGGAGACGGTGGGCAGGCCGAGCTGCCGGGCGGCCTGCACCGCGCGCCAGCCCAGGATGAACGGGGACGCCACATGGACGACATCCGGCCCGAAGTCCGCCAGCATCCGGCGGACGCGGGCGACCGATCCGGCGGCCACCCGCACGTTCGGGTAGCCGCGCAGCGGAATGGACGGCAGGTGACGGACCGGGTAGCCCTCCACCGTGGCCGGTGCTCTCTCCTCCAGCCAGGACGACGCCGGTGCAATCACCACCACGTCGTCACCGCGGCGCCGCAGGTGGGCGATGACCTGCAGCAGGGAGTGGGTCACTCCGTTCATGTGCGGAAGGAACGTTTCGGCGACGATAGCTATCCTCACGCCGACCAGCTTGCCCGCGCCGGACAACGAGCAGGCGAGCACACGGGATCGTGTCGGTGAACGGCGGCCCAACTCCGCTCTGGCAGGGTGGTCGGGTGACCATGGGACTCCTGGCGCTGATTACGGGCGCAATCTTCTTCGGATCGGTGGCGCAGCGCATTGCGGGCATCGGCTTCGCCCTGCTGGTGGCGCCAATCCTGGCCATCCTGCTGGGCCCGCACGAGGGCATCATGATGATCAATATCTGTGCCGTCGTCTCCTGCGGACTGATAGTGCCGCGGGTATGGCAGGAGATCGACTGGAACCTGCTGCTGTGGCTCTCCGTCCCCGCAGCAGCCGGCACTGTGGCAGGTTCGTGGCTCGCAGTGCAGGTTCCGTCCGCAGTGCTGTCCACCGTCGTGGGCGGTGTGGTGATGGCGGGATTGGCCGTGGCGGTGGTGCTGGGCCGAGCCCAGGTTACCGTCTCCGGGCAGCTGCCCAAGGCGCTGGCTGGTCTGGGCTCAGGCTTGACCAACGCGCTCGCCGGCGTTGGTGGCCCGACAGTCAGTGCCTACGCGATCCTGTCCCACTGGCCGCAGCGCCGGTTCGCCGCGACCCTGCAGCCGTTCTTTCTGCAGCTGTGCATCATCACCGTGGGCGCCAAGCTGGCGGTGGACCCGGGCAGCGTGCCGCAGTTGGAGTGGTGGATGTGGGCGCTGATTGCGCTGGCGATCATCGTCGGCATTGTTGCCGGCGAACGACTGGGCCGGCGGCTGCGGGACGAGCATGCCCGGGCCGCCGTGGTCGTGCTGGCCTTCCTGGGGGCGGCGGGCGCGCTGGCCAAAGGGCTGGTGGACCTGTTGGCCTGAGCGCCGTGCTTTTCCTGTCCATTCGGTACCTGAAATAGGGGCTGGCTTTATTTTCTAAAGCAGGTATGGTCTCTAGCAAGACATCCCGCTTGAGAAAGAGGAGCAAAAATGTCCGGAAAAACACCTGCGCGCGAAAGCGCCAAGAAACAAGGTCGAAGCATTAAAGAAAAGCGTGCCGCAAAACGCGAAAAGGCCACCTTGGAGAGTGAAGCCGTTCCCAAGGCCCGGAAGCGGTAGCTCGCCGGTGATGCCCCGTCCGGAGGGACCCAATTGTGGGCGGTCCCAGCGAACGGACCGAGGGGGGTGCCGGAAAAACCGAGCCACGCGGTTCTTGCAGACTGGCGGAGCCACGGAAAGAGTCCGCGGAATTGTTTTCCTGCGTTGAATTTCCGTTGAGCAAAATATCCGCCTGCGGGGCGGCCGGATTGATTTCAACGTCATCCGGCCGCCCATTCTCATTTTTTATGCCGGGAGGATCACGCCTCCCGCCGCCGCTTCCGGCCGCCGTCTCCAGCCACCGCCGTTATGTGCCGGAAGCCACGGTGCCGCGTCGCTGAACGGGCAAGGGGAGCAGGACTGGCACCATAGAAGCAATGAAACTCACGTCGCGACCGGGCGGTCAGACCGGACTGCCAATGCCCCTATGGCTGCAGGGTGTCTTCGAGTTCTTCCAGTGCGCCCTGCTTTCGGCGATCCTGGTGCTGCTGCCACTGGTAGGGGTGTGGTTCGCCGACGGTTTTGACGACCGCAGCTTCGATTCGCTCGCACGGCTCGGCGGCCAGGCCTGGCTGCTGATCCACGGCGTGCCGCTGGAGTTGACCATCCAAACCGGCACCAGTTCGGCTGAGACGCTGCGCGGCACATTGTCGCTGGTTCCGCTGGGGCTCACCCTCATCCCGTTCTTTCTGTCCTGGCGGGCGGGGCGGCGACTGGCGAGGGCGTCCTACACGGACCAGCTCTGGCAGGCGCTGGCCGGTGCACTCGGAACGTACGCTGCGGTGGGAGCTGCCACCGCGTACCTGGTGCGCACGGACGAAGTGGATATCTCGGTCGTGGCAGGCGCACTCATCCCGCTGGTTCCGGCCGGCGCCGGCCTGGTTGTCGGCGCGTACCGCGAAGCCGGCTCCTGGGGCAGGTTGATCGGGGTGGATGCCGCGGCATGGGTGGCACGCACCAGCCAGCATTCCCGCTGGGCCGGATCCTATGTCTGGGCAGCCGTCCGCGCCGGGCTGCTGGCGGTAACCGCGGCGGTGGCATTTTCCGCGCTGCTGCTGGCCGTGGATCTGGGCCTGCACTGGGCGGAGGTCGTGGAGATCTACGAACAGCTCGGCCCGGGCATAATCGGCGGAGCCGTGCTGACGGTGGGGCAGTTGGGGCTGGTCCCCAACCTGGTGGTCTGGACGCTCTCGTGGTCCTCTGGGGCAGGCTTTGCCATCGGGTCGGGCAGTTCGATCGGACCCCTGGCCACCACGGTGGGTCCCATGCCCGCCTTCCCCGTGCTCGGGGCGTTGCCCGTGGGCGAGCTCTCCCATGGGGTGGCGGCGCTGGCCTTGCCGGTAGTTGCCGGAGTACTGGCCGGCTGGTGGTTCCTACGGGAAGGTGAGAACCATTTCGATGAGTGGCTGTCGATCAAGATCCAGTCACGCTGGTTCACGGCATCGGCATCCACCGTGGCGCTGGGATTGTTTGTCGGAGCCGTCGCCGGAGCCGCAACTGCCGGGCTGGTGTGCCTGTCCAACGGGTCGCTTGGCATTGGGCGGCTGACGGAGATCGGGCCGGATCCGTTCTGGACCGCCCTCTGGGTGGCAGGGGAAGTCGCCGTCGGAACAATGCTCGGATACGCGGTTGCCCCCTGGCTGGAACGCGAACCGGCCAGATCCCGCAGCCGTCAGAGCCGTCAGTGACTACCGGTTCAGCAGGTCGTTGAAGTTGCCGAGTTTGTCCTGATACTGCGCCAAGCATGCTTCGCGCGCGGACTGGGTGACGGCCATTTGGTTGCAGGCTTCGAAATCGGCGGTCAGCGGCCAGAACAGCACCTGCGCCAGCGTGGTCAGCAGGAAGAAGCCGCCTGCGCCGATGCCCAGTACATACGTGATGCGCAGCGAGCCGGGCATGCGCGCACGCACCGCTTTAACCAGGCCGATCACGGCCACGACGATGCTGGCCAGTGCCAGTGCCGGAGCCACTGCCTTCCAGGGCAGCGGAAGCGCAGTGGCCAAGAAAGTGGAAGCCAGCAACAGCAGCAACACACGGATGAAGAGCCCCGCGGACTTGGTCTGTTCCTCGGTTGGCGCCGGACGCGTGTTCTGCAGCATGGTTTAAGCCTAGGCGAGAGGGGCGCATAAAGTTGATTCCATGCGCATAGTGGTCCTCGTCTCCGGCTCCGGCACCAATCTCCAGGCTGTCATTGACGCCGTCAGCGACGGCCGGCTGGATGCCGAGATCACCGCCGTCGGCAGCGATGTTCCCGGCTGCCGCGGGCTGGAACGAGCCGCTGCAGCAGGGATTGAGACGTTCACGGTGGCTCCCGCAGACTTCGCCTCGCGGCCGGAATGGAACCGCGCTTTGGAAGAAGCTGCCGCTGCCTACCGGCCGGATGTGGTGCTGCTGGCAGGCTTCATGCGCATTCTCGACGCCGAATTCGTTGCCCGCTTCGAGGGCCGCTTGGTAAACACCCACCCGGCGCTGCTGCCGTCTTTCCCGGGAGCCCACGGCGTGCGCGATGCCATGGCCCACGGCGTGAAAGTGACAGGAGTGACGGTGCACCTGGTCGATTCCGGCGTCGACACCGGGCCCATTCTGGCCCAAGCGGCAGTGCCGGTGCTCGAGGACGACACCGAAGAATCCCTGCACGAACGGATCAAGGTGGAGGAACGCCAACTTCTGGTGCAGACCCTCGCCAAGCTTGCCTGACCTCAGGTCAACAACGACGCCGGTGCCCCGCGAAGGTGGGCCTGCCCGCCTTCCCTGCGCCAAGACAGCTGTTCTGACGTGCTGCTGTCAAGGGAAGGGCGCCGTTCTGGTCCGCCGCGTACCAAACCTGTGGAAAACCTCCTCATGCTGTGACCCGTCTGGTTAGACTGCTCGGACCAAGCGTCCCGCCCGACCAACACCTGGGGGTCCGAGTGAGCCAGCAGCCACCGCTCGCGGCAAGAACGCGCACCAGATCCACCGCCCTGCTCATCGCCGCTGCCGCCCTTGTGCTCACTGGCTGCGTCGGATCCGCCGGCGCCGAGCCCTCTACTTCGCCCGCCCCCGCGGCCTCGCCCGTAGCTAGCGCGAGCCCGGAGCCCACACCTGCCTACAAGCCCGCCTCCAAAGAGGGACCGGCGGAGAACGTTCCCGTTCCTGAGATGCCGAATGAAGCCTCGCTGAAATCTCAACAAGGTTTGGAAGCCTTCATTCCCTACTGGTTCGAGATCGTGTCGTACGCCTACGAGACGGGTGATGTGGAACGGCTTGAATCTATAACTGGTCCGCGTTGTGCGCTATGCAATGCTGTGACTGCCGACATTAAGGCCTGGACGTCTGAGGGCAGATGGATAGTCGGTGGATCGCTGGAAGTGACGAAGATTGAAGACCGCTATGTGGAGACAGTGAGCGGCGGGTATGCGCCCTATATCTTCTTTACCCAGGAGCCCCTTACTTACTATTCGAAGGGGTCAGTACAAGGCGAATCTGACGGTATTGCCAAGCCTTCGTTGTGGATTCCAGAAGTGAAGTACCAAAACGGCGGTTGGCAAATGATCGATTTAAACCGTCCCGAGGACGCAGGCAAATGAAGCACCCGTCGCGCTTCCACCTAACTTGCAGCTGGATTGCATTCACGATTGTTTTCTTGCTGGTCGGCGCGCCAGCAGCATGGTCTTCTGGAACCGGCCTGCCCCCTATTGGGGGCGACTTCGTAGAAAGCGACATTGTCTTGGAAGCGGAGAAGACCCTGTCAAGAGAGCCTTCAGCCAGCCACGAGCAAGTTGCGCAGTCGGTACTATCTGGCGCAGTACCTTCCCCGATGCAGCGTAAGTTAGAGCCGGTGTGTATCCCGAACCTTGTGGATATCTCGGTCGAATGCCTCCTCATCAATTCGAATTGTTCTGTCGGCGCAGACGGAACGCTAATGCGTATTCTTGAAGCGCCTGCTGGGCAAGACCCACCGAAATGGGTTGATACGACCAGAACGATCTGCCAATATTCGGATCGGCCAATGGAAGTCTCCGCAGGCGAAGCGGAGGAGTTGCCCGTAGTCACCGTCGAGTTCTTCCGACGCTTGCCTATCGCTCCATCCGGCCTCTTCGTCGAGCCTGTCCCGCATACGTTGGTCGGAGCCGAAACCAACGTATATGCAAGTCCAAATGACCAGACCTTTAACGAGGAGATCGATGGTCACGGTGTGTCTGTCCGAGCGATCCCAACTTCGTACACGTGGCATTACGGCGATGGAACGTCGTTGGGGCCGATGGACCAACCGGGAGGACCGCTGCCTGCAGAGCGTCTCGGAGAGAAAACTCTTACCAGCCACCGCTATACAGAAACGGGAGATGTTCAAGTCTCTTTAACAACTGCCTATAGAGGCGAATACTCGATCAACGGATCGGACTGGATAGCGATTGCAGGCGAGGCCCAGGTAATTAGCCCAGCAGTGAACCTCAGCGTTTGGCGGTCTGTCGTAAACAATTACGCAGACAACTGTTTAGAAAATCCCGAGGGTGCTGGCTGCTAGACAAGGGCATAAGAATGTCTTGTGATCTGCAACACCTGAAGTGCTATTTTCAGATTTTCAGAGCTACCCCGGCGATAGGGTGTGTGACGGTGCTGACGTCGCTGAAAAGCGAGCAGTCGGCATCCTCTCAAACCGTTATCCCAGGGGAGACCATGAAGAAGTTGATGATGTCCGGTGCCATGATGGCGGCGGCAGCAGTTGCGCTGGTGGGCTGTGGCAGCGAAGCCGGTGCTGGCAAGCCGGCTGACAGCAACAAGCCGGTGGCGGCCACCACCGAAGCGCCCGCGCAGAACGTACGGACGCCGGAGAAGAACGACCGGATGGCCGAGGACACGGCCGAGGGCCTGGCATCCTTCACGTACTACTACTTTGATGCCAAGAATTACGCGATCCAGACCGGTGACGCAGACCTGATGCGTGAAGCAGCCGCGGACTGCAAGAGCTGCATGGCCGAGGCCGATGCCATCGAGGCTGTGTACGCGGACGGTGGCTGGATTGTGGGCGGGCAGCCGAAGGCGCTGAACGTAGTGGCGCTCGCTGAGGCCAAGAACGACGCCGGCAACCTGAGCGCCGTGGTTCCGTACATGGAAGATGCCAGCACGACGCTGGACAAGGACGGCAAGACCGTCGAGTCCAAGAAGTGGGATTCGGACGGAACCACTCTGACTGTCACTGCCAACTACGCCGACGGCGTGTGGTCGATGGCTGCTGTCGAAGAGACTCCGGACGCCGAGATCCCGGAGTAAGAACCCCAACAGAAGCGATGAGCGCGCCCTTCCGCCAGCTGGCGGAAGGGCGCG
>NZ_JBNHHB010000226.1:0-7940 GCF_059091905.1 Arthrobacter sp. Dra40 | reverse complement strand
AGCGCGCCGCCCTGTCACGGCGGAGGTCGCGGGTTCAAGTCCCGTCAGGGTCGCTTTGGTTTCCGGAGCGATTTCGGAACGCCATCGGTGATCATCGCAAGATGTTGCCACGGCTCTGTAGCTCAGTTGGTAGAGCGTTCGACTGAAAATCGAAAGGTCACCGGATCGACGCCGGTCGGAGCCACCAGCAAAACGAAGCCCCGCAGTCCTGGTTCAGGATGCGGGGCTTTGTCGTACCGCCCACTGTCCAGCGCGGGCTCCGTCGGGCACCATGGGCTCATGAGCGCAACCGCATTCACCCTCATTGGCGGCCCCACGGCCTTGCTGGAATTCGGCGGATGGACGTTTCTGACCGACCCCACCTTTGATGAACCCGGCGAGTACCCCGGAACCGCCGGAAAGCTGGTGAAAACCTCCGGGCCTGCCGTCCACGTCGCAGACCTGCCGGCGCTGGACGCCATCCTCCTCTCGCACGACCAGCATGCCGACAACCTCGACGCGTCCGGCCGGAGATTGGTGGAAGCCGGGGGAGCCAAGGTCCTCGGCACCCTTGAGTCAGCAGACCGGCTCACGACCGTCACCGGCATGGGGCCGTGGGAGCGGACAGTGCTCGAGGCTGCCGATCGCACCACGATCACAGTCACCGCCGTCCCGGCCCGGCACGGACCGGAAGGATGCGAACCGGTGACCGGTACCGTCACCGGATTCGTCCTGACAGGGGCCGACCTGCCGACTGTCTATATCAGCGGCGACAACGCATCGCTGGAGGTGGTCGGCGCCGTTGCCGAACGTTTCGCCCCGATCGGAACGGCGGTGCTCTTCGCCGGAGCCGCCCGTGTGGGAGCGTTCGATAACGCTGCCCTGACGCTCACCGCAGAAGCCGCGGTGCAGGCGGCGCGCACTCTAGGGGCGGACACCGTGGTTCCGGTCCACGCTGAAGGGTGGAAGCACTACAGCGAAGGCCACCAGGAACTGAGCGCCGAATTCTCCGCCAACGGACTTGAGGACCGGCTCCGGATACCGACTCCGGGACAGAAACTGGCGCTGTAGGCCGCTGTTGCTGGGATCTGCCCCCGGAGCAGCCTCGCGGACTAGGTTCACGGACGCGTCCGCGGCTTGCCATCGCCCCACCCGTCAAGGTCCAGCCATTTCCCAGCCACCACTCAGGATCACGGGCCTACCATGGGAGGGAAGTGCGTGCCGCCTGCACCTGATGAGGCACCGGACCAGGGGGAAGAATGGAGCGAGGAGCATAGTGCGGGGCCTTCTGAAACTGGCCGCCACGGGAGTTGCGACCGCTGTCATGCTGACGGCCTGCAGCAGTGCAAATCCAGCGCCGAAAACGACGACGACGGCGCCCGCCCCCGCTGCGCCGGACTCCACCGCAGCGACCACGCCTGCTGCAGAAGCACGCTCCGCAACCGCCCCGGCCCCCGAACAGCCCGCCACGAAGTCGCCCGATCAGGCACCGCCGACGGCCTCCACCGACCCGGCCAGGGCCGACGGCGGAGCGGAGGGCGCCAATCCGTGGGGCAGGTACCAGGGCCCGGCCGACGCCTGCGCTGCCGTTGCCGCCAACCTGGCGTCCCTGCTGTTGGTCCCGCTCGGCTTCATGACCGGCGTGGAAGACTCGGACCTCAGCGCGTTGCAGGACGAGCTGGAAAAATTCAGCCGCGGCGTACCGCCCCAACTGACCGACGACCTGGACCGGGTGGAACACCAACTGGACCGAGCCGCTGCGACGGGCGAGTTGGACGCCGCAGCCTTTGCCCGCGTCCTCCAGCCGGTGGACTCCTGGCTGGCCGACCACTGCGGGGACTGAGGCGCTAGGCTTGCCCTGAGAGTCACCACGGCGTCAGGGAGAACAGATGCGTCAAGAGGATCGGCCGGCCGCCCCGTCCGCAGGAGAAGCCCCGGCGGGAGCTCATGCCGTCGCAGCTGCCGGGGGTGCGGGCTTGCCGGAGGTGCCCGCAGCAGGGCAGGCAGCAGTGGTTTCCTCTCAGGTGTCGGCCCCGGCCGGTGAACGTCCGGCCGCTCCCGGCCGCACAACCATCTCCGAAGCCGCCGTGGCCAAGGTCGCGGCCGTCGCTGCCCGCTCCGTCCCGGGGGTTTACGCGCTCGGCAGCGGCACAGCCCGTGCACTGAGTGCTCTGCGGGACGTCGTGGGCGGCGGTGATGCCGCCGGCCAGGGTGTGCACGTGGAGGTCGGCCAGACGCAGGTTGCCGTGGACATCAGCCTGGTGGCCGTCTACGGCAAGCCCTTGCAGGAACTGGCGGGCAGCGTGCGCGCGGCGGTGTACACCGCCGTCGAGCAACTGGTGGGGCTGGACGTGATTGAGGTGAACGTGGAGATCAATGACGTCCACGTTCCCGGCCTGGACCCCAAGGCGCCGGCAGAGAAGCCGGTCCGCCAGGCGGCCCAGTAACAGGATGCGCGAGACGGCGGGAGGAGCGAGGATGAGCTACACGGTGGTCGGCATGGCCGTCGGTGCGGTGCTGGCATGGGCTGCGCTGGTGTTCAACTTTTGGGGATTCCTGCTCATGGCGGTGTTCCTGGGGGTGGGCGCTTTGCTGGGCCGTGCCGCGGAAGGCAAGCTCGACTGGCGCAGCATCCGCGACGCGTTGACCGGACGCCGCTCGTCTTCATGACGGAACACGCCGTGGATGCCGAAAACCTGCCTCCCCGTCCGGATGGACCGCCGCTGGCTTACCGTCCGGGTGGATTGCCGGCGCCGGACCCCTCCGGGCCGGACCCGGCGTCCCATCCGGGCGGGCCGCAAGGGGAACGCTATGCCGGCCACACCCGGGTCAGCACCCAGGCTTTAACCAGCACCGCGCAGGGCGCCGCGGCCGAAGTGCTGGGGATTTCTCCCTCCCTTGTCCGCGCAACGTGGCGTGACGACGCCGGTTCCCTCGCCTTGTCCCTGGCGCTTCCGGTGGGCATCCCCTCGCTGAACCGGGTGGTGCGGGACCCGCATCTTGTGGACGGGTTCGGCGGGTCGATTTGGGACCGCGCCCATGCGGCCAAGGGGGTGATCCTGGAGACGGTTTCGCGGATCAGCGGTTCGCAGTTGAGCCGGGTGGACATCAGGGTCACCGGTATCCGTGTGCAGGATGGAGGCCGGGTCCGGTGAGCAGCACCGACGTGGAAAGCGAACAGTCGGCCGTTGAACGGTTTGCCGACGAGCGCCTGGCCGACAGGGAACTGCGGAATTCCCGCGCGCTGGCGGCGGTGATCGCTGCCGTCCTCGTGGCCCTGGCCTGCCTCTATCTGCTGCTGGAAGCAGCGCTGAAAGCCATTGGGCAGCGCCGCTGGCTGGCGGCCCCGGAAGAGGCGGCAAGCTGGATCCACCACCTGCCGGGCAATGTTGCCCCGGTTATCCTGGGTGCCTCCGGGGCGTTGATCCTGATCCTGGGTTTGCTCTTTTTCCTGCAAGGCATACTCCCCGGACACCTGCACCGCCACCGTATTCCCGGCCGCCGCGGCGTCGTGGTGGTGGACGATGAAGTGATTGCCGCATCGCTGGCGCGCCGTGCCCGCACCGAGGCGCAGGTGGCGCGCGAGCAGGTGCTGGTGGTCGTCTCGCGCGGCCTGGTCGAAGTCCGGCTGCGGCCCACCTCCGGCATCCCGGTGGACGCCGATGCCATCCAAGCCGCAGTGGAGGACGAAGTCCGACGGACGCGGATCAGCCCGACGCCGCAGGTGCGCGTGTTCGTCTCCAGTTCAGGGGTGGTGGGGCAGTGAACCAGACACCCCGGACGCTGAACCGCATCCTGCTCACTCTTCTGGGACTTCTGCTGATGCTGGTCGGCGGCACGACGCTGGCGCTGGCGCTGGTTCCGGCCCTTGCGGACTGGTGGCACACCGCCACGGAACAGGCCGGCGCCAACCTGCGGACGGTGCTGGACGCCACCACCCTGCCCGGTCAACGCTACAGCTGGCTGTGGATTGTGGTGTCCCTGGTGCTGCTCCTGATGGTGCTGCTGATGATTGCGTGGGCGGCCCAGCAAGGCAAGGGGCGCACCGGTACCATTGCCGCAGATTACGACGGCGAGGGGAGCCCCGGCGTGGTTCGGCTCAGTGCCGCCGTGGCAGAGCAGGCGCTGCGTGCTGCGCTGCACGAACGCGACAACATCCTCAACGCGACGGTCACTGCCTACGACTACGAGGGCGGCGGCGGCTTGCGCATCCGCGTCGCCCCGCGGCTTGGAGTATCACCGCAGGCCGTGGCAGACGAGGTGTCCGACCTGGTCGAAGCGCTGGACCTGACGCTCGGGGTGCACTTCCCGGTGGTCATCCACTTGGTGGCCGGCACCCGTTCGCGGCTGGTCCGCCCCGACCGGGTCCGCTGACCCCTTCAACCACGGACGCGCCGCTGAACCCCGCGACCGTCGTCGAGCGTCCGTGTCCGCTGGTCTTCCCTCCACGGACGCGCCGCTGAACCCCGCGACGGGCCGTGGCCGGGAGCGTGCCTACCCCAGCCAGACGGCGGCGTTCGGCGCGAGCAACCCGTCGGTGACCGCATCGTCCTGGGAGGCCAGCGCCACCGATGCTCCAGCGGGCAGCGGGATCGGCGACGCCCCCAGGTTTGCCAGCACCTGAAGCGTGGCGTTGCGGTAGCTCAGGATTCCCGACGCCGGACTGTGCTCCGCGGCCCATTCGAGGCTGCCCTGGCCCAGCTTCTGCTCTGCCCGCAGGCTCAAGGCAGCCCGGTACAACTCATAGCTGGAAGTCGCTACTCCCACCTGCCGGTCGACGGCATAACGGGCAAAACCATCCGGCTGCGGCAACCACGGTTCGCGTTGCGTGGAGCCCCAACCGAAGCCGTGCGCCTGGGCGCGCCACGGAATCGGTACCCGGCAGCCGTCGCGGCCCCGCTCTTCCCCGCCGGTCCGGAAGAACGCCGGGTCTTGGCGCACCTCGGCCGGCAAGGTGGTGTGCTCGGGCAGGCCCAGTTCGTCGCCCTGGTAAATGTAGGCGGAGCCGGGCAGCGCCAGCATGATCAGCGCAGCGGCCCGGCCGCGGGCGTACCCGAGTTCCTCGTCGGGCTGCTCGTCCTCCGGGCCAATGCCCTTGGGGAGCGTGGTGGGGTCTTGCAAACCGTAACGGGTGCTGTGGCGGACGGTGTCATGGTTGGACAGCACCCAGGTACTCGGTGCGCCCACGGATGCCGCGGCGGCCAGCGAATCCTCAATGCTGCGCGCCATCCGGGAGGCATCCCAGCCGGCGAGCAGGAAATCGAAGTTGAAGGCCTGCTGCATCTCGTCCGGCCGGACGTAGGCAAAAAGCCGCTCGACCGGTTCCACCCAGGCCTCAGCGACCAGCATGCGGTCGCCGTCGTACTCAGCCAATACCTTGTGCCACTCACGGTAGATCTCGTGCACGCCGTCCTGGTCGAAGTACGGCGGGGTCTCCGCACGAGCGTGGGCCCCGTCGACCGTAGCCAGGCTCCGCGCCGCCGCCCGGGCGGAATCGTCTTCCGCTGGCGACAGGACCTGGTCCTCGGCAGGGCGGGCATCCGGGGTGGTGGGCGAGGCGCCGGCGGGTTGGCCAACCGCCGCTCCGGCGCCGGAGAGTACGTCCCCGTCCGGGAGCCGTTCATTGCCGGCCACCATCGAGGTCTTGGCCGCCCAGTCCGGCAGGCCCTCGGCCTTGACCAGCCCGTGCGCCACGTCAATCCGGAAGCCGTCCACGCCGCGGTCCAACCAGAACCTCAAAACGGCGACCATTTCGGCCTGGACCTCCGGGTTCTCCCAGTTCAGGTCCGGCTGCGTGGAATCAAACAAATGCAGGTACCACTGGCCCGGCCTGCCGTCGGGCTCCGTAACCCGGGTCCAGGCGTTGCCGCCGAACACCGACTGCCAGTTGTTGGGCGGTTCATTTCCGTCCGCCCCCTTCCCGTCGCGGAAAATGTAGCGGGCACGCTCGGGCGAATCCGGGGCCGCGGCCAGTGCGCTGACAAACCACTCGTGCCGGTCGGACGTGTGGTTCGGGACCAGGTCGACGATCACCCGCATGCCCAGTTCATGGGTTCGGGCCAGTAGCGAGTCGAAGTCTTCCAGCGTGCCGAACAGAGGATCCACGTCGCGGTAGTCGGCAACATCGTAGCCGGCGTCGTGTTGCGGGGACACGTAAAAGGGGGAGAGCCAGATGGCGTCCACGCCCAGGTTTTTCAAGTAGGGGATCTTGGCGCTGATGCCCGCCAGGTCGCCCATTCCATCGCCATTGTTATCGGCGAACGAGCGCGGATAGATCTGGTAGATGACGGCGTCGCGCCACCATGGTACGGATGCTGCAGCCATTGACACTCCTCGGCTCGCTGGTCAGGACCACTTCCAGCCTAATGATCTGCAAAGCACAACGGTCCGGTGCGGCGGCGTCGGAGCCCTGGCTGGGGCATAGATCACGATTCGGCATCGAACGCCCCGGCCCTAAAAATGTGGCTTGCGACACATTTGGTAAGCGTTTACGTTACGAACTACCAGATTGGCACGTGGTGGCTTCTTTTCTGACCAGTTCAGCTGTTCCGCGGCCACCGGACGAAGGAGTCACATTATGCAGCTTGCACGCTCCAGAAAGGCCGTCCTGCCGATGGCCGCGCTCAGCGCCATGGCACTGACCCTCTCCGCCTGCGGGGGCAGCACGGAAGAGCCCGGCGGGTCGGCATCAGCCGCCGACTGTTCCGCCTACAAGTCCTACGGCACCTTTGACGGCGCCAAAGTCAGCGTCTACTCCACCATCACCGATACCGAGCAGGATTTGCTGGAGAACTCCTGGGCGGACTTTGAGGAGTGCACCGGGATCGACGTGGTGTACGAGGGATCCAACGAGTTCGAGACCCAGCTCCAGGTCCGTGCGCAAGGCGGCAATCCGCCGGACGTGGCGATCATCCCGCAGCCGGGCCTGCTGGCTTCCCAGGCCAAGGCCGGATACCTCAAGCCCGCACCGCAGGAAGTCTCCGACCTGGTGGACAAGAACTGGTCGAAGGACTGGAAGGCCTACGGGACGATCGACGGCACGTTTTACGCCGCTCCCATGCTGGCCAGCGTCAAGGGCTACATCTGGTACGTGCCGTCCACCTTCAAGGAGAAGGGCTGGGAGGTCCCGCAGACCTGGGACGAGATGATGAAACTGACCCAGACCATCGCGGACGAGGGCACCATGAAGCCCTGGTGCGCGGGCTTCGAATCCGGCGACGCCACCGGCTGGCCGGGCACCGACTGGATCGAGGACGCGCTGCTGCGCCAAGCCGGTCCGGAGGTTTACGACAAGTGGATCACCCACGACATCCCGTTCAACGACCCGCAGGTGGTTGACGCTTTCGACGCCGTCGGCGACATCCTGAAGAACGAGGACTATGTCAACGGCGGCATCGGCGACGTCCGCTCGATCATCTCCACGTCAGTGGACGACGGCGGCTTGCCGGTGATCGACGGCTCGTGCGCCATGCACCACCAGGCGACCTTCCAGGCCGCCAACTGGCCGGAGGGCACCAACGTGGCCGAGGACGGCGACGTCTGGGCCTTCATCACGCCGGGCAAGGAAGCCGGTGCCAGCGCCATCACCGGCGGCGGTGAGTTCGTGGCTGCCTACACCGACAGCGACGAGGTCTCGGCCTACCTCCAGTTCATGGCTTCGCCCGAGTTCGCCAACAACCGGGTGAAGCAAGGTGCCGCAATCAGCGCCAACAAGGGTCTTGACCCGGCGCTGGCCGCCAGCGACCTGGACCGCAAGTCGATCGAACTGCTGCAGTCGGAGGACACCACCTTCCGCTTCGACGGTTCGGACCTGATGCCGGGGGCCGTGGGCTCCAACTCCTTCTGGAAGGGCATCGTGGAATGGATCAACGGCAAGCCGACCAAGGAAGTCGTCGACTCCATTGAAGCCAGCTGGCCCGCGGACTAGGTCAACATCCAGTGCCCGGCCGTGCGCTTGTGAC
>NZ_JBNHHB010000225.1:0-7997 GCF_059091905.1 Arthrobacter sp. Dra40 | reverse complement strand
AACCTGCGACCCCTTGACCCCCAGTCAAGTGCGCTACCAAGCTGCGCCACAACCCGAAGCTCCGCCTTCATGCATCCGGCGGAACCACCTCAAATACAATACAGCATTTTTCTCCGCGCCATGACCACCGCCTTCACCGCCGTGCCGCCCCTTGGGGGCCGGCCCGAGGCTTGGGCTGCCGGTGACGGCAGCCCAGGGTCCGCGGCATCAGTGCTTGCGCGACCGCTTTTCGCGCACCCGCATGCTGACCTCGATCGGGGTGCCTTCGAAACCAAATGTTTCCCGCAACCGGCGGGTGATGAAACGACGGTACCCCGGGTCCAGGAAACCGGTGGTGAACAGCACGAACTTGGGCGGCCGGGATGTTGCCTGGGTGCCGAACAGGATGCGTGGCTGCTTGCCGCCACGCACCGGGTGCGGGTGGGCAGCCACCAATTCGCCCAGGAAGGCATTCAAGCGCCCGGTGGGGATGCGCTTGTCCCAGGACTCCAGGGCACGGTCCAGCGCCGGTACCAGCCGGTCCTTGTGCCAGCCCGTCTTCGCCGAGATATTCACGCGCGGAGCCCAGTCGACGTGTGCCAGGTCCTGCTCGATCTCGCGTTCGAGGTAGCGGCGGCGGTCGTCGTCCAGCAGATCCCACTTATTGAAGGCGAGCACCAGAGCCCGGCCGGAGTCGATGGCCAGCTGCAGGATGCGCACGTCCTGCTCGCTGAGCACTTCGTCCACCGCCAGCAGCACGACGGCGACCTCCGCCTTCTCGAGCGCGGCCTGCGTGCGGAGGGAGGCATAGAAATCGGCGCCTTGCTGCATGTGTACGCGGCGGCGGATCCCGGCGGTGTCAACAAAGCGCCACGTGCGCCCGCCCAGTTCGATCATTTCGTCGACCGGATCGCGGGTCGTGCCCGCAAGCTCGTCAACCACCACCCGTTCGCTGCCGGCCAGCTTGTTCAGCAGCGATGATTTGCCCACGTTCGGGCGGCCGATGAGCGCTACCCGGCGGGGCCCCCCGGTACGTTCCAGTCCCCCATACGCGGAGAACTCCGGCAGCACCTCCATGACGGCGTCCAACATGTCGGCCGTGCCACGGCCGTGCAGCGCCGATACCGGGTACGGTTCGCCAAAGCCGAGGCCCCAGAGGGTGGCGGCTTCGGCTTCCTGGGCCATGTCGTCCACTTTGTTGGCCACGAGGATGACCGGCTTCTTCTTGCGCCGGAGCATCTTCACCACTGCTTCGTCGGTGGCTGTGGCCCCCACATTGGCGTCAACGACCAGCAGGACGGCATCGGCCATGTCCACCGCGATTTCCGCCTGGTCGGCAACGCGGGCATGGATGCCGCGGGCGTCGTGCTCCCAACCGCCGGTATCCACCAGGGTGAAGGGGCGGCCGTTCCAGTGCGCGGAGTAGGAGACGCGGTCACGGGTGACGCCGGGGGTATCTTCGACCACGGCCTCGCGCCGGCCCAGAATCCTGTTCACCAGCGTCGACTTGCCCACATTGGGCCTGCCCACGATCGCCAGCACCGGGGCCACCCGCAGCGGTTCGTCCTCGGACACGGGTTCGGTGGCCGCGGCCAGCAGTGCGGCGTCTTCGTCGTCAAGATCGTAATCGGCCAAGCCGGCGCGCAGCGACGCGGCACGCAACTCGGCTTCGTGGTCGTCGAGCTCAAGCATGTGCTCGGCGATCCGGTCCTCGCCCGCCGGACGGTATTCCTCGTCTGCCGGCCGGTCCGCCGGGGAAGATCCGGGCTGGGTCTCACTCATCGTCTGTTCCTTCTGGGTAGGCGGCGAGCCGAAAGTCGTCGCGGGCATTGATGGCCGAAAGCGGCTGCCCGGTGAACGCCACACTGTGCCGGACACGGCCGGACAGCTGCCGGCGGATCTCTTCGGCTGCAGTGTCCATTGAAACACGGCCAGGCACCGAGGGGTGCCTCCAGTAGGCCTTGGGGGTGCCGAACGTCACATCGACAGGCCGGGCCGTCACCCCGGGCGTTCGGCGCCGGTGATTGCAGGGTGGGGCAGGCTAATGTGCGGCATGGCGCACGACGGCGAGCACCGCTGCCACTGTCTGTTCGAAGTCCAGATCGGACGAATCCACGGTGAATACACCGTCGGCGGCCTCCGAGAAATTCACGACCGTCGAATCCTTGGCGTCGCGGGCGAGCACCTGCTCGTGCAGGGCGGCGTCGCTTTGTGTTCCACCCAATTGGAGGCCGCGCCGGCGCAACCTCGCCTCTTCGCTGGCGGTCAGCAGCAGCCGCACCTCGGCGTCGGGCGCTACGACTGTGGTGATATCGCGGCCCTCGGCTACGATTCGGCGGCCCGAATCCGCAATGATCTGCTGCTGGCGGCGAACCAGCTCCGCCCGCGCCCCCAGCGTGGTCGCCACAGCGCTGACCGAGGCGGAAATCGACGGCTCCCGGATTGTATCGGTGATGTCGGTGGAGCCGATGCGCACGTACTCATCGTCCGGATTGGTGCTGATCTGCAGGTCAACTTCCCGGCACGCCTGTTCGACGGCGGCCGCATCCGCCAGGTCCACGCCGGTGTTGACGCAGTACCAGGTCACGGCACGGTACATGGCACCGGTGTCGAGGTAGGAAGCGTGCAGCCGGCGTGCTGTTTCCTTGCTGACGGAGGACTTGCCGGAGCCCGACGGCCCGTCGATGGCCACCACCAGCGCTTTGCCCTGCCGGTAACGAGCCATGTCCACTTCCGCCGCGCTCATTGCACAACCTTCCATCCGTGTGAGGTTAAGTAATCGATCAGTTCGTGGCGCTTGCTGGGCAGCACCGCGATCTCCGCCAGTCCCACTGGCTGCCCGGCAGAGTGCTCCAGGCGGAGGTCTTCCAAGTTGATGCCCACTTCGCCGATCTCCGTGAGCAGTCGGGCAATCTGGCCGGGCGTATCGTCGACCAGCACCGTCAGCCAGGCGAACGCCTGCGGAGGGGCCCCGTGCTTGCCCGGAATCCGGGCCTGGCCGGCGTTTCCTTCGCTGATCAGCTGCGCCATGTCCAACCGGGCGCCGTCGGCCTCCGGATGCTCCAACGTCGTGATCAGCCGTTCGAGGTCTTCGCGGACGCCGTACAGGATGTCCACGAGCCGCGAGGCGTTGGCACCAAGAATCTGTACCCACAAGGCAGGATCGCTGGCAGCGATCCTGGTAACGTCGCGCAGGCCTTGGCCGGAGAGGGACAAGGCATGCGCCGGGGTGTCCTGCAGCCTGCTGGCCAGTAGCGAAGACATTACTTGCGGCAGGTGGGAGATCAAAGCGACCGAGGTGTCATGCTCGTCCGCAGACATCCGGGAAGCCACCGCCCCCAAATCGATCGCCAGCGCCTGCGCTGTTTTCACGGCACCCGGCAGGGACATATCCGAGGGACACAACACCCACGGCATCGAGGTGAAGATCTCGCCGCGGGCGGCGACCGGGCCGGACTTCTCGCGCCCGGCCATCGGGTGTGTTCCGACGTAGCGGCCAAGGTCCGCCTGGTCCAGGTCCGGGTCCTTGACCAGGGCCTCGAAGACGGCAGTCTTGACACTCGCGATATCGACGACGACGGCATCGGGGTAATCGCGCAGGGCCCGCGACACCACGGCAGCTGTCACATCCGGCGGTGCCGCAACAACTACCAGCTGCGGTTCCACCGTCTCGCCGGGCGGCAGGATCCGCCCGGCACCTATGTCCTGTGCGACCGCCTGCGCGGACGGTGAAGGGTCCGAGAGCAGAACATCGATTCCGTGGGCACGCAGGCCAAGGCCAATGCTGGCTCCGAGCAGTCCGGTCCCGATCACCAAGACCGGCCCGGACAAATGGGTGGCCTGCACATTCGCCGGATTCACTGGCTACATCCCCACCAGGGCCAGCAGGTGTCCGACTTCCTGGCGGCCCAGGGCGCGGACGCTGCCTTGACGCTGGTCCCCCAGCCGGATGGGGCCGACCTGGATCCGGACCAGCCGTTCCACCGGGTAGCCCACGGCGTCGAACAACCGGCGCACGACGCGGTTCTTGCCCGAATGCAGCACAACTTCCACCAAGACGTGACCGGGCGTCGAGTCGACCAGCTTGAACGAATCAACCGACGATACGCCGTCTTCCAGCTCGATCCCGGCCTTCATCTGCGCGCCGACGCCGTGCGGCATGGGGCCGCGGACCTGCACCAAGTAGGTTTTGGGCACCTCGTAGGAGGGGTGGGTCAGCCGGTTGGCCAGTTCACCGTCATTGGTCAGCAGCAGCAGCCCTTCGGTGGCCTGGTCCAGCCGGCCGACATGGAACAACCGCTGGCCCTGTTGGGGCTTGAGGTAGTCGCTGATGCAGGGACGTCCTTCCGGGTCCTCCATGGTGGAGACCACGCCCTTGGGCTTGTTGAAGACCAGATAGCTCATCGTTTCGTCCATCTGGACCCGGATGCCGTCTACATGGATAACCGCGCGGGACGGGTCCACCCGCACGCCGAGTTCGCGAACGGTCACGCCGTCCACTTCCACCCGGCCGGCCTGGATCAGCTCTTCGCACACGCGGCGGGAGGCGACACCGGCCCCGGCGAGCACCTTTTGCAGGCGCACGCCCTCGGGATCGTGCAGTTCGGACGCTGCTCCCGTCCCCGTGCGCGTGGCCCGTCCCGGCCGGCTCACCGGGCCGAGGTTCTGGCCGAATCGCTCCCTGCCAAAGGGCTGCGGCCCGGCCGGACGCTGGGACTTGGCGCCGCGTGCCTTGCCCGCACCGCTCTTGCCGGCGGCTTTGTTGGCTCCTGCCTTGCCTGTGCCTGGCTTTCCTGCTCCCGGGCCTGCCGTCGAGGGTTTGCGCGTCCCCTGCTTGCCGGCACCGGGCTCGGCCGGGCCCCGTCGGGCACCCGGTTGGCTGGCGTTCTTACCGAAGTCATTGCGGGCCTTGCCCCGTCCGTCGCCGGCACCAGAGCGGCTGTCCGGGGTACCGCCGCCGTAACGGCCTGAGCCGCCGCTGGCGGTTCGGTCCGAACCTGCGGCACTGTTGCGGCCGGCGCCGCCGGTACCGGTCCCGTGACCGGTACCGCCGCGCCCCTGGGCGGAGCCGCCCTGTGGGCGGCGCTCGGCATCGCCTGAGCGGCGGCCGTCGCCGGGACGGTGTCCGCCGCGAGGATTGTTCCGTCCGGAGCCGGAACGAGGCGGTTGTGTCATGGTGGATCCTTACCCGTAAAAACTACTTCAATGGTCTGCTGCTGCCGCAGGCCGGCAGCCTAGAGCGAAGCGTCGTCGTACTCGGACAGGTTTTCCAGCCCCGGCAGATGCGGGGCGATCTCCGGCAGTTCGCCGATGCTTCCTATCCCCAATCTTTCCAGAAAATACGAGGTGGTCCTGTACAGGATGGCTCCGGTCTCCGGATCGGTGCCCGAATCCTCGATCAGTCCGCGCTGGGTGAGCGTGCGCACCACGGAGTCAACGTTGACTCCGCGGATGGCCGAAACCCGGGCGCGCGAGACCGGCTGCCGGTAAGCGATGACCGCCAGCGTTTCCAATGCAGCCTGGGTCAGCCGTGCGGTCTGCCCTTCCAGCACGAAGCGGGACACCAGCGGCGCAAAATCGCTGCGCGAGAAGATCCGCCAGCCGCCGGCTATGTTGCGCAACTCGAAGCCCCGCGGTGCCGCGGCGTGCGGGCCGCCGGCGGAGGCTTCGCCGTCGTAATCCTGCTGCAATTCCCTCAACAGGGTGTTGACCGTCTCCACGGGCAGGGCCAGCGCTGTGGCCAATTCAACAGCCGTGGCCGGTTCATCGATGACCATCAGGACCGCTTCCAGGGCAGCCCGGGGGCCGCCGGGCAACTGCTCCACGTCGATTTCCGGCGCGGCGGCGTGCTCCACAGGATCAGTCATCGGGTCCCTCCGTTTCGCCGGCTGCCGTCTCCGCTACCGGAGCGTCTTCATATTCTTCACTGAGGTTTTCGCCGGTCCACTCCGTGTCCGGACCAGTCCACCGGACCGTCAGCTCACCGAGCGGGGCAGCCTGCTCAAAGGCGATGACGGCGTCCCGGAACATCTCCAGCAGCGCCAGGAAGCGGGCAACCACCACGAGCGTGCTCTGGGCATCAGCGGTCAGCGCGCGGAACGACAACGGCCGGCCGGCCTTGAGGCGCGCCCCGAGGATGGCAGCCTGCTCCTTGACGCTGACTGGCGGCGCATGCAGGTGTGAGAGCCCGACCTGGGTCGGGGCCGGCTCTTTCGGTTCCTGTGCTTTGGCGGCCAGGGCAGCGAACTCGGCCAAGGGCGTGCGCCAGATGAGTTCGGGCAGCAGCGCGGCAAACTGCGGTTCCAGCGAGACCTGCCGTGGAAAGCGTTCGGCTTCGCGGGCAAGGCGCTGCCCCAGCAACGCCGCGATCTCCTTGAAGGCCTTGTACTGCAGCAGCCGTGCAAAGAGCAGGTCCCGGGCCTCGAGGAGGGCGATGTCCTCGTCGTCCTCCACCTCGCCGGTGGGCAGGAGGCGGGCGGCCTTGAGATCCAGCAGGGTCGCCGCGATGACGAGGAACCCGCTGGCTTCGTCCAGGGCCTTGTCGTTTCCGTCGGCCTGCAATCGGCGGATGTAGGAAATGAATTCGTCGGTGACGCGGGCCAACGCCACCTCGGTGATGTCCAGCTCGTGCTTGGAAATCAGCCCCAACAGCAGGTCGAACGGTCCGCTGAAGTTGTCCAGGGTGACGGCGAAGCCCGCCGGCTTCCCGCCGTCACCCGGCCCCGGAACGGCGGGCAGGGAATCCTCCCGGGTTCGCAGACCACCCGCCGGCGCCGTCGCTGCCGGCGCCGGTATCATCAGGGAGCGCCGCCGCGCGCGATGAGCTCCTTGGCCAGCTGGCGGTAAGCGGTTGCACCGGCGTGGTTGCCGGCATAGCTGGTGATGGGCTCGGCGGCGACAGTGGCGTCCGCAAACTTGATTGTCCGCTTGATCACTGTCTCGAAGACCTTGTCCCCGAATGCTTCCAGCAGGCGGCCGATGACCTCCCGGCTGTGCAGCGTCCGGGCGTCGTACATGGTGGCCAGTACGCCGTCGATCTGCAGGCGCGGGTTCAGCCGGTCTTGGACTTTTTCGATGGTTTCCACCAGCAGCGCAACGGCGCGCAGCGCGAAGAACTCGCAAATCAGCGGAATGATCACACCGTGGGCTGCCGTCAGGGCGTTGACGGTGAGCAGACCCAATGACGGCTGGCAGTCGATCAGGATGACGTCGTAGTCGTCCTCGACTTTGCGCAGCGCGTGGGCCAGGACCTGCTCGCGGGCAACTTCGTTGACCAGCTGAACTTCAGCGGCGGAGAGATCGATGTTGGCCGGCAGGAGGTCGATATTCTCAACGTCGGTGGCTTGGATCGCTTCACGGATATCGGTCTTGCGGTCCATGAGCACGTTGTAGACGGTCAGGTCCAGCTCATGCGGATTCGTGCCGAGCCCCGCGGACAGCGCGCCCTGCGGGTCGAAATCGACCAACAGCACCTTGCGTCCGGCCTCGGCGAGGGCGGCACCCAGATTGATGGTGGACGTGGTCTTGCCGACGCCGCCCTTCTGGTTGACCATTGCCACGATCCGCGCGGGACCATGTGAGGTCAGGACGGGCGGCTCAGGGAACTCGGTCAGCGGGCGGCCGGTGGGGCCCAGGACATCCTCGTCCGCTTGCCGCAGAGTGGTTGTCGAACCTTGTTCGCTGCTCACGTATCAAACCCAGCTTCCATCGTTTCGCTGCCGTACCTCTTCCTGACAAGGTTACAGCGCACCCTGTGCCATCGATCGGCAGGACGCTGATGATCGGCGAGCCTTTAGCTTCAAGTTGAGGTCTAAGGTTTGGCCCATGTTGCGGGCCCTTTCAGCCCTTTACCCCGCGTCCGGGACCGGACACCTTCCGAGGGCACGCAGGCCCGCCCCGCCGTACGTCGACTCCCACAAGCCCGGCAACGCCGCGTGCGGGCCACGGCCCAGCTCACTCTGTATACAGAACTCGAAAATACGTGCCGATTTCGGCCACCAGAGCTCTTCTGTGTATAC
>NZ_JBNHHB010000224.1:0-8051 GCF_059091905.1 Arthrobacter sp. Dra40 | reverse complement strand
CGAATCGAGGACTGATTTGGCTGCTGCCATGAGGTGGTTCTCCGTATCTCTCCAGGGCCGCTGGGTGCGGTCCGAGGGTTGTCATGGCACAGATCCGCCCGGCGGCTGCAGGCACGGATCGGCGCATAGCGAAGCTACAACGTTAGCCTACCGAAATCTGGAACCCGAACCGGAACCATGAAGGCAGGACGGCTGAGCCGGAGGCGGCGGCCCGATACAGCCGCAGGCAGCGGTGGCGGTCACCTGGTGGCGGAGGCGGAGGCCCGTTGCCACGGCAGCGTGCCGAGCACCGCCGCCAGAAGCGTCAGCAGCGTTCCCAGCACGGTCGCCGTGGTGATCACCGTTCCCGGAGCCGGCACCACCAGATCCAGCAGCAGCGAACCCAGAATCTGTCCGGAAATCATGCCCAAACCGGTCTGGAGCACGCCGAGCGAGCGGACCAACACCGCGGCCAGCGCGATGAAGGCGCATCCAATCGGCCCGCCCAGGTAGTACCACCACTCAAGCGGCAGAGGGTTTCCCGCGCCCGCAATCGCCACTTTGATCCCCCAGCCCGCCCACAGCACTGCGCCGCCCACAACGAAGTTGATCAGCGTGGCCGGCCATGGCGACCCATAGTGCACGGCCTGCACCCCGTTCAGCGCCTGCTGGAAGCTTTGCAGGAATCCCGCGGCCAGCGGCAACAGGACCGGCAGCAGCCAACTGCCGGCAGGGCCCCCGAGCGAGAATTTGGGCGACACCGCCCACGCCACCGCCAGGACGGTAAGCAGGGCGCTGATGACTCGGATGCCGGTGACGGGAGCCCGGCCGCCCGGCCCCAAGCCCAGCCGGTCCACCAGCAGCCCCGACACCGTTTGTCCGGTGACGGCGGCTACCGTGAACAGGGCGATGCCGATCAGCGCCACGGTCTCACCTTGGCTGAGGACCAGGAAGGCACCGCTGCAGCCTGCCAAGAGGTACCAGCGCGGGAACTTGCGTTGCCGCAGCGCCGGGGCAACCCGCCGCAGCCCGGTGCGGGCGGAGGGCAGCAGCAGGCATCCGACGACCAGCAGGAGAAGGCCGGTGCTGAAACTGACGACGGCGGCGGCCAGCCCGTCGTCGAGCCGGGCACCGAGCGCCCCATTGATCCTGCCTTGGATGGGCATGGCTACACCCGCGGCAACGGACAAAACCAGGCCAAAGCCCAGCGGTATGCGCCGGTGGGATGTCATGCCGGCCACCTTCGGACGGGCCTTCACGGCTTGCCCGCGGCTGGAAGGGATGGGTCCCGGTGACTGCTGGACAGCAGCCGGTTCATGATCAGGGAAAACTCGGCGGAACGGGGCACACATGACACTTTATGCCCCGCAACATCGGGCATGATGGAGCCATGGCTTCCGACGAAATGCATGACGTGCCGATCCGCGACGAGATGATCCGGCTGGGCCAGTTGCTCAAGCTGGCCAACCTTGCCGACGACGGGATACAGGCCAAGGAGTTCGTCGAGAACGGGCTGGTTCAGGTGAACGGCGAGATCGAAACGCGCCGCGGCCGGCAGTTGCATGCCGGGGACACCGTGAGCTGCAACGGCGAGACGGTGCGCGTCAGCCGCCGTTAAGGCGTTTCCCGTGGGACGACGGCGGCGCGTTCCGCTGCGGCCGGTGCGCGCCTGCCCCCTGTGCCAGCGCGGGCGGCCCGCGACAGCAGCCGCTGCGCATGCCCCAGGCTACCGGGCCTTGAGCACCTTGTAGGTCAGAAACTCCTTCACGTGGGCCAGTTCCTGGGCGTTGATGCCGTGGCCGATGCCCGCATAGAGGACCTTGGTCAGGTCCACGTGCTCGTTGGCCCAGGTATGGGTGAACTCGATCTTGTCCGGGGTGATGACCGGATCCTCCTGATCGCGGCCCCAGAAGACCGGCGGCTTGATGGCCTTGACTGCATCGTCGCGGAAGAATTCGCTGCCGGCGGCGGGCACGGCGAAGCCGGACAGGCCCACGACGGCGGCAATTTCCTCCGGGCGGTGGCGCAGTACCGACGTAGCTACCGCCATGCCCATGGAGAAGCCCAGCACCGAGACGCTGCTGTGCTGACCCTTCACGCCGTCCAACCAGGACAGCACATCGCTGACTGCCTTCGTGACCTTGTCCACGGAAAATTCCGGCTCGTGCATCAGCGGGAACCAGGTGAACCCGGGCCCCATCGCCACCGGCGCGCGCACGGCCGCCACAGTGAATTCCTCCGGCAGCCCGGGCACCAGGCCCATCAGGTCCTGCTCGTGGGATCCATAACCGTGAAAGAGCACCAGCAGTGGCGTGCCCGCGCGCTCCGGCTCGGTCTTGGACCAGGCCACCACGGGCTGATAAGTAGTTTCAGTCATGCCGACAATGATCGCACAACAACCCCATTACTTGAAAGTTAAAGCTTCACGGCCGCTGCCTCAGGCCGGTGCCGCTCCGCACGGGTTGGCGATTGCCTGCCCGCCGTGCCGCTCCGTTGGAGGTGCCTGTCAACTGGTGCATCCCCGGCGGCTTCTCTCGTGCATCCTCGGCAGCTTCTTGGGACAATGTACTTGTGAGTAACTTGTCTTCATCTGAAGCAACGGCCCCCGTCGTCGCGGCCCGCCACCCCTGGAGCCGCTACGTGGCCATCGGCGATTCCTTCACCGAAGGCATCGGCGACCCAGATCCCGGCAGCCCGGGCGGACACCGTGGTTGGGCCGACCGCGTGGCCGAGGAACTGGCGCGCGGCCACGATGACTTTGCCTACGCCAACCTCGCCATCCGTGGCCGCCTGCTGCAGCAAATCATCGATGAGCAAATCGAACCGGCCCTTGCCCTGCATCCGGACCTTATTTCCGTCTGCGCCGGCGGCAACGACGTGATCCGGCGCAGCGGGGACCCTGACGTCCTGGCGGAGAAGATCGACGGCGCCATCACCCGGTTGGCAAGCTCCGGCGCCACTATTGTCCTGTTTACCGCACCGGACATCGGCGACACCCCGGTGATCGGCAGCGTCCGGGGCAAAGCCGCGATCTTCAATGAAAATCTGCGCACGGTCGCCACCCGCCATGACGCGGTCATTGCCGACATGTGGGCGCTGCGGCAACTGAAAGCTCCGCAGATGTGGGCGCCGGACCGGCTGCATTTCTCCCCGCTGGGCCACCACACCATAGCGGCCATGGTCCTGGACACCCTTAACGTGGAGCATTCCCTCCAACCGGAGGTGCCCAAACCGCTCCCGCCCAAGAACTGGCGCACAGCACGCACCGAGGATCTGGTCTGGGCCCGCCAGCACTTGATGCCGTGGGTTCTTCGCCGGATCCGCCACCAGTCCTCGGGCGACGGGATCCTGCCCAAGCGCCCGGCTGCCGGCCCCTTCTTCGGCCCCGGCATGCCTCCAGGCGCGGCCGAATAACGGAGCGGTTGATGCAGCAGCCGAGTCGCCAGGACATCCGCCGCCACCGGCTGCGGGCGCAACGGCTGTGGGACAGCCCCGGGGACGACGGCCCGGTTGCCGTAGTGCCGTGGCTGCTCGCCTTCCAGTCCCAGGAGTATGCCTACGCCCGCTGGTCGCTGGCGCAGCGCTGCAGCGGGCCGGCCCGGGACGATGCCGCGGAAGTGGATGCGGCTATCGCGGCCGGCCGCATCCTGCGCACGCATGTCCTGCGGCCGACCTGGCACTTTGTGTCCGCCGGGGACCTGCGCTGGCTGATGCTGCTCTCAGCCCCGCGCCTGAAGGCTGGAAACAAGGGCCGGGACCGGCAACTAGGCCTGGACGAGGCGACGGTGGCGCGCAGCAACGATGTGCTGGCCGATGCTGTGGCCAACGGCAGGCACCGCACCCGGGATGAACTCGCCGCCCGGCTCAGCGAAACGGGGCTGCTGGCGGACGACGGGGTGCGGCTGAACGGCGCGCCGCTGCGCGGCCAGCGGCTGGGGCACCTGGTGTTCCACGCCGAAATCGACCGCGTGCTGGTCAGCGGCCCGCCACGCACTGCGGATTCCGGTGCCCTCCAGCAAACCTACGCGTCCTTCGACGAGCGGGTACCGCCGCTGCCGGCGGATTTCGACCGCGACGCAGCACTGTCACAGTTGACCGCCCGGTACTTCGCCAGCCGCGGACCAGCGGCCGTGAAGGACTGCTCCGACTGGTCCAACCTTCCACAGGCTGACATCGCGCGCGGCTTGGAAGCCGGCGGCCACGACGGACTCGAACGGACCGAAGCCGAGGGCGTACAGCTCTGGTATTCCCCGGCCGCCGGAACAGCCGGAAGTACGGCCGTTGCCAATGATGAACTGCCCCGGGCTGACCTGATCCAGTGCTACGACGAATATGTGATGGGCTACTCCAAGACCCGCGGCTATCTCGACGGCGCTGCCCCGGCAGCTCTCAGTAGTACGGTGCCGATGCACGTGCTGCTGCTGGACGGGAAGATGGTGGCCAACTGGAAACACGTGCTCGGGCCCGGCGCGGCGCAGCTGCGGCTCAGGCCGCTGCGGTCATTCACTGAGTCGGAGCGACACGCCGTGGGCTTGGCCGTGGAACGCTACGCAGCATTTCTGCGGCGGCCGGTCACGATCGAACTGATCTGACGTCCCGTTCAACCTGATCCGATGCCCCGCTCGATGTGGCTTGACCGTCCCCTCAACCTCATCCCGGACACGGGCGGGGATCCGCCCTGATGGCGGACCCCGCCGTCGTACTCATGCAGCTTTCAGGTTGGCGGGACGAACCATTAGGCGGGCGCGAAGAACGCCTCGGTGAGGGCCTCATGCAGCTGGTGGATATCGGTGAGGAAGCCGTCGTGGCCCAGCGGCGTTTCAATGGTGTGGACCTTGACTGCCCCGGGCAGCGCCTCGGCCAGCTGCCGCGACTGTTCGGGAAAGTACAGGCGATCGGAATCCACGGCGGCGATGAAGAACTGCGTTTCGGTGAGGCCGCCGAGCGTCTGCTCGAGTGAGCCCCGGCCCCGGGCAATGTCGTGGCTGACCAGGGCCTCGGTGAGCAGGATGTAGCTGTTGGCGTCAAAGCGCGCGACGAGCTTGTCCGCTTGGTAGTCGAGGTAGCTTTCCACTGCATAGCGGCCACGTGCGGACGGCGTGATACCGCCGAACGGCTGCTCCTCCGCCTGCGGCCTGCGTCCGAACCGGTACTCCAGCTCCGGCTCTGCGCGGTAGTTGATGTGCGCAATGCGCCGGGCAATGCCGAGTCCGGCCTCGGGAGCAGGACCGTCGTAAAAGTCGCCGCCGGCGAAGTGCGGGTCCAGCCGGATGGCGGCGACCTGCGCCTGCGCGAAGGCAATTTGCTCAGCGGTGCTCGCGGCGCCGCACGACAGGACTGCGCACCGGGCTGTGCGCTCCGGGAACGTTACCGCCCATTCAAGCGCGCGGGCGCCACCCATCGACCCGCCGAGTACTGTGTGCCAGCGCCGGATGCCCAGCGCGTCGGCCAGGCGCGCTTCGGCCCGGACCGAATCGCGGATCGTGACGAACGGAAACCGTGACCCCCACGGTGTCCCGTCCGGCGCGGGGGACGCGGGGCCGGTGGAGCCGTAGCAGCCGCCAACCATGTTGGCGGCCACTACGAAATAGCGCTCCGTGTCGATCGTGGCACCGGGACCCACCAGATCATCCCACCAGCCGTCCTCGTCGGAGTAACCGCGCGCGACATGCGTGCTGCCGGTCAGGGCGTGTTCGATCAGGACAGCGTTGGACGCGTCCGCATTCAAGGTGCCCCAGGTTTCATAGCCGAGGACCACCTCGGGCAGATAGCCGCCGGCCTCCAGTTCCAGGGCGCCAAGAGGCATCCGGCGCAGAAGGCCGTCCGTCGCCTGTTCCACCAGTTCCTGCGGTTGCACTATCGTCACGCTGCGCTCTACCTGCTTGCCTAGTCGTCCGCACCCTTGGCGGCGCGGAAACCGGCCTCCAGGTCGGCGATGATGTCGTTGACGTTCTCGATGCCCACCGACAGCCGGACCAGCCCGTCCGTCACCCCGGCGGCGAGCCGCTCCGAGGCCGAGAGCTGGGCGTGGGTGGTCGACGCCGGGTGGATCACCAGCGAGCGGACATCGCCCAGGTTGGCCACGTGCGAATGCAGTTCAAGGCCGTCCACAAAGCGCTTGCCGGCTTCGATGCCGCCCTTGATCTCGAAGGAAACGATGGCGCCGGTGCCCTTCGGACCGTACTTGCGGCCGCGGTCGTACCACGGGCTCGAGGGCAGGCCGAGGTACGCGACGGAGGTAACGTCGTCGTGCCCTTCCAGGAATTCGGCGACCTTCTGCGCGTTCGCCACGTGCCGCTCCACGCGCAGGCTCAGCGTCTCCAGTCCCTGGGCGATCAGGAACGCATTGAACGGCGAAATGGCGGACCCCAGATCGCGCAGCAACTGCACCCTGGCCTTGAGGATGTAGGCCAGGTTGGCACCCAAGGCACCGTTGACCCCCAGGTCGCGGGCGAAGATCAACCCGTTGTAGGTCTCGTCCGGAGTGTTGAAGCCCGGGAACTTGCCGGGGTCCGCGGCGAAGTCGAAGGTGCCGCCATCCACGATCACCCCGCCGATGGCGGTCCCGTGGCCGCCGAGGTACTTGGTGGCCGAATGGAGCACGATGTCAGCACCCCACTCAATCGGGCGGATCAGGTACGGGGTTGCCAACGTGTTATCGACAATCAGCGGCACACCGTTCTCATGGGCGATGGCGCTGACGCCCTCCAGGTCCAGCACGTCCTGGCGCGGATTGGAGACGACCTCGCCGAAGAACGCTTTGGTGTTCGGTTTCACAGCGTCGCGCCACTGCTGCAGGTTGTCCGGATCCTCGACGAAGGTGACGTCGATGCCGAACTTGGGCAGCGTGGTGCGGAGCAGGTTGTAGGTGCCGCCGTACAGGCTGGGACTGGCCACGATATGGTCGCCGGCCTCGGCGAGGTTCAGGATGGAGAAGGTTGATGCTGCCTGTCCCGAGGCGAGCAGCAGGGCGCCGACGCCGCCTTCGAGGTTCGCGATCCGGGTCTCGACTGCCTCGCTGGTGGGGTTGCCGATCCTGGTGTAGATAGGCGACAGTTCGGACAAGGCAAAGCGGTCCGCGGCGCTCTGCGTGCTGGGGAAGACGAACGAGGTTGTCTGGTAGATCGGCAGGGCCCGGGCGCCTGTTGCGGCATCCGGCTCCTGGCCTACGTGAATCTGACGGGTCTCAAAGGACCAATCTGCAGTGGACATGGTGCAACTCCTTCAGTGGAAGGGGTCATCCGGGATCCGGCCGTGCCGGCATGTCTATCCCGGGTGTGACCCGCGCTTGCGCACCGCCTCATGGCGGCTGCCTGGTCTTCACCCGGGGCACCCCACGCGGTTGGAGGGTTGCCGGCCAGCAAACCGGGGTTTCACGCTGGCACTCATGACCTGCTTCCAGTGTCCGTGGCCAGGCGTCCAGCCGCAAGAATGTGACACCTTATGACCGGCCGCGGCACAGCCTTTCCCCGCATCGTGGGGGCGGGCGCGGCTGGGCCGCTCCCCGCACTTTGGGGCGCGCACGGCAGAGCTTCTCCCCTGTTTGAGGCCGTGCCATGGCTGCCCGCTTTGCTCATGACCTATGGTGAAGAGCCGCAGCGACAACCGAGTGACTTAGGTCACCCTAAGTCGAGAGCGGGTTCACAAAGTGCCAAGATATAGCCATGCGCTTCGACCATGTTTCCTATGCTGCTGAACCCGACGGTCTGGCTGCCACTTCAGAGCGGATAGCCGCAGCTCTGGGCATCGACGCAGTCAAGGGCGGGGTGCATCCCCGCTTCGGCACCCGCAATATGATCTTCCCCCTCACCGACCACCACTACCTGGAGGTCGTGGAGGTCCTGGACCACCCCGCGTCGGACAAGGCCCCCTTCGGCCAGGCGGTCCGTGCACGGTCCGAAGCCGGCGGCGGCTGGATGGGTTGGTGCGTGGAGGTCGGGGATCTGACCCCGTTCGAAGAACGACTGGGCCGCCACGCCGTGCCCGGCAACCGCAAGTTCCCGGACGGGCAGGAATTGAGCTGGCAGCAGATCGGCATCAAGGGCTTGATCGCCGACCCGCAGGTTCCCTAC
>NZ_JBNHHB010000223.1:0-8053 GCF_059091905.1 Arthrobacter sp. Dra40 | reverse complement strand
GGTCATCTCCGGGTAGCGGGCGGTCAGCCGTTTCACCGGCGTCCGGGTCCGGCCGGCCTCCACCAGCTCGTCGGCGATGGACTCGATCGTTGACGGGTCAAGCATCCTTGGCACCACTTCCTAGTTCTTCGCGTGGCCGCAGCCGGCCCCCAGCGGGCCGCGTTGCGGTCGCGGCGCCGCACGGGAAGGGCGCCAGCACCATCTTACGGTGGCCCCCGTCACCGTCCGGAAGTTGGTTACGCGAAAGGGAACAACGACGGCGGTGTCTCCTTTCCGGAGCATCATTGCTCGAGGTGCGGAACACCGCCTTCCCGAACACCAGATTCGGTAGTCACAGCTGGGCCACTCATTGCCTCCCCTTCCCGACGGAATGGCGAAGCCGCAGAATGGCGCTATGGAGGAGACGAAACTCAACGCACTGGCACTGGTCTGCACCCTGACGCCGTCGCCCAAACCGTCCAGCAGCGAGTTGCTGGCCCGGCAAGTGATCACGCAATTATCGGCACACGGCGTCACGTGTGACCTCATGCGGGTTGTGGACCACGACGTCAAACCCGGCGTGCAGACCGACATGGGCGACGGCGACGCCTGGCCATCCATTCGCACCAAGATCCTGGCCGCGGACATCCTCGTGCTTGCGACACCGATCTGGCTGGGCCACCCCGCGAGTCTGGCGCAACTCGTGCTCGAACGCCTGGACGCCGAGCTATCCGAAACCGACGAGCAGGGTCGGCCCAGCATGTTCGACAAAGTCGCGCTGGTGGCCGTCGTCGGCAATGAGGACGGCGCCCACCACGTCACGGCCGAGCTGTACCAGGGCCTGGGCGACGTCGGTTTCAGCCTGCCAGCGCAGGGGTCCACCTATTGGGTGGGCGAGGCGATGCACGGTACCGACTTCCAGGACCTGCCGGAAACCCCGGAAGTGACGGTGACGACGACGGCGACCGCGGCGCGCAACGCCGTTCATCTGGCCCGGCTGCTGCGCCGCGAACCGTATCCGGCCGGGTAAGCGGGCCGGCCGCCGCTAGGGTAGGCGGGTGACCTACTTCCTTCGCAAGCCCTGGACCGGGCGCATCGGTGCCCTGCTGGGCATCCTGCTGATGGCGCTGAGCCTGCGCGCAGCGGTTTCCGCCGTCGCGCCGCTGCTGGGCCGGCTCGGACCGGAACTGGGCTTCGATGCCACGACCATCGGTGCGCTGGCGATGCTGCCGCCGCTGATCTTCGCCGCAGCGGGTCTGTGTACTCCGGCACTGATCCGCTGGCTGGGGCTGGAAAAAGTGCTGGTGGCTGCGGTCCTGCTGGCGGTCGCAGGGCAAGTGGGGCGCGCCGCAGTGGATGGGGTCTGGCCGTTTCTGGCCCTGAGCGCAGTCGTCATGGCCGGGTACGGTATTGGCAACGTCGTGCTGCCGCCGCTGGTCCGGAAATACTTTCCGGACCGCGTGGGTGTGGTCACCGCGGGTTACGTGACTCTGCTGGCGGTCGGGACCGCGATGAGTCCCCAATTGGCGGTCCCGGTCGCGGACGCCGCCGGCTGGCGCGTGTCCATAGCGCTCTGGGCCGCGGTCAGCGCCGTGGTGCTGATCCCGTGGGCGGTGCAGGCCATGCAGGACCGCCGGAAGGGCAGGGCGTACGACGGCGGGGTCCCGGTTCCGGCTGCCTCCCCGCCTGCCGCCGAACCCTCCGGCCGGCAGGACGGCTCGACACCCGAGAAGACAGGTGATCCGGCCGCCGCCGCCGAGAGTGCCGCGACGCGCCTCGCAGAAACTTCAACGGCGCCGGCCAAGCTGAATCCATGGCGTTCGCCGGTCGCGTGGGGCCTGGCTATCTTCCTGGCCGGTAACTCCGCCCAGACCTACGTCTACTTCGCGTGGCTGCCGCCTTACCTCACCGAGCACGGCATCGACGCAGCGAGCGCCGGTTCGGCCCTGGCCTACTTCGCCATCCTCGGGCTGCCCGTCAGCCTGCTGGTACCCCTGATCGTGCCCCGGCTGAAGCACCCCATCGCGGCCATCCTGGTGTTCACCGCCTGCTGGATCGGCGGGCATCTAGGCCTGCTGCTGTCGCCGGAGAGAGGGACCTGGTGGTGGATGACCCTGTCCGGGCTTGGCCAGGGCACTTTCGCCACCGCGCTGCTCATGGTGAACCTGCGCTCACGCACCACGCACGGCTCAGCAGTCTTGTCCGGATTCAGCCAGGGCATCGGCTATGCCGGCGCAGGTATTGCTCCGCTTCTGTTCGGGGTGGTGCACGAAGCCACCGGTTCCTGGACCGCCTCCTTCGCCATGCTGGGCGCCTGCATCGCGGTGATGTTGGTCGGCGCCGTCATGATTAATGGACCGAGGAACATCGAAGACCAGCCCGGCAGCATCCGTCGAACGAGTGTGCGCTACCGAACGAACGGCACGGCGATGTCGCAGACCTCTTCATCCGGTGCCGCCAGCCCGAAGTCGGCAAAGTAGATCTCGCGCGGCGGTCCAGCCGCCGCGAACCCCTCGGTGTCCAGCCACTTGTAGACCTCGTCGTAGGCCTGCAGGATTTGTGGAAACCGCACTTGCGCCTTGGTGATGCGGGTGAAGGCCAGTTCCCCGGCCGGCTCTGTCAGGACGTGGGTGGGTGGTTGCACCTGCGCCGGATCCACCGGCGCAGCCACCGGAATGCCGTTCTCGATCTCGCCGTCGTTGTCCTGATCCACCACTGAGTGATAGATAGTGGTCAGCGGTCCTGCCCAGCCGCCGAAACGTTCGGCTATGGGAATGAGCCGGTCGCAGGAGTCGCGGATAAAGCCAGGAATCTGCTCCGGCGACACCGTCTTCCGCTCGGTCAGGTAGGTCATGGCAGGAGTGCTGCGAACTTGAACTTTCATGGTCGGGTTCCTTTCGGGCGCGATGATCGAAACCACGTAGGCTGCCAGATGCCGGCGGGCCACCGTCTCGGCCTCTGCGTTCTGCCAGAACGCCGCCACCGCTTCGGCACGCTGCCGCCCGGCCAGGCGCAGGACGTCGCGGATACCTGCCAGCGGCATGCCGAGTCCGCGCAGCATGGCGATTAGCCGTGCGGTCTCCACCTGTTCCAGGCTGTAGTACCGGTAGCGGTTGAACGGATCGATGTGTGCGGGTTCCAGCAGTCCCTTTTCCGCGTAGACCCGAAGCGCCTTGGCGCTTAGTCGTGCGCGGGTTTGGAACTCCCCGCTGCTCACCAGCGCCATTGCGTGCCCCGCCTCCGCAGTTGGTTTCGAGTGGCTTTCTGCCACGGCTCTACCCTCCTGCCGGCCCTTGGGGCAAGGTCAAGCCCCAGCGGAAACTCTGCGCCACAGCGCCGGCCGGCGACCTCGCCGATGGCAATGCTCCCGTTGAACTTGGGATGGGTCGAGGCAAGGAGGCCCGTCATGATTCGCCTGCGTCTTGCCGCGCTGCTGGTGCTGACTCTGGTGGGTCAGCGCGTAGACCGTCGGTATTGACGCTGGTCGGCGGCGCCGTCGTCGTGCTGCTGGCCAAGGTGATGGTGGTCCGTCCGCTGCTCAACCGCCGGACCGACATGGTGCTGGCAGGCACGGACGACGGCGGTTCCACGCTTCACTATCTCTACATCGCGGCCGATGGTGTCCTGCTTATCCTGCTGGTCCAGATGCTTGTCGCTGCAGCACGGCGCTGGCTGCCCACCGCCGACGCCGTACCGCAGCGGCGCCAGCGCTGAGCCACCTGCCGGGTGCCGTCACCACACGCCGGGGAGCGCGTAGGGCCGGGACCACAACGCAATCTGCAGGACCACGGCCTTCAGCCAGGCCTGCATCATGGCGTCCACGTCTTCGGCTGGAGCTCCGCCGCGTGCCAGGAACGGCCGCAGGGTGGTGACGACTGGCCCGATCAGCGCGATGAGATACCGCAGCGGGACCACCTGCGTCGACCCGACGTGGTCCGTATCGTTCTTGTGCTCGGGAGTGTGGCGCAGGGCAATCTCGTTCTGGTAGTCCAGCCACTCCTGGTCATAGGGCTTGGTGCACGTGTCCCGGATCCACTGGCCGAACCGCAGGCGGACTGCCGCAAGATAGTCCTCGATGGGCGGGCCGTCCGGCCGGGAAAAGTGGGCAACGAGATGCGGCTGGCCGGAGATGAAGCCGTACCAGACGTCCAGTACGTCCTCCACCTGCCCGTCGAGGACCTCGCCGGCACGCCGTAACATGGCGGCGTCCTCCTCGTTGAACATTGCGCTCGCTTTGAGGTCCTCGAGCTCGGCCAGAGTGACCGGCGAATGGGCCACGGTGCCGTAATCGTAGCCCGGAATGCTTGACCCGCTGGATGCATGGACCGACATGGCAGTGCCTCCACTGAAGAATTGGCGAACGGCGACCTGAACGGCCATTTATACTCCGGGTCACCGCTGCCGTCAACGAGGCTCTAGTTCCCAAAGGCCGGCGGTGCCACCTCGTCTGGCCGGGCCGCCTGCTCGGCTGGAGGCCTCGTGGCCGGCACCGTGACGATGATCGAAGCGATGGCGATCACCACCATGAAGACGTTGAACAGCAGGCCGACCGCCCCGCCGAAGCGCAGCGCCACGTTGTCCTGGCGGCCGATGAACAGGCCCCAGGACTGGATGATTCCCGGGCTGACGGCCTGTGCGGCCACGTACAGGGCGGCAGAAATGGCCACACCGATGGCGTTGCCCAGTGAAGATGCCATCTTGTAGATGCCCGACGCCGCGCCCACTTGGGCGTCGGGGACGTTGGACAGCGCAGCGTCGGTGGAAGGGGTTGCGTAGAAGCCCAGTCCGATACCGAACAGCGTGAACCCGATGACGGTAAGCACGATGTATTCGCCGATGCGCAGGAAGGTGGTCGAACACAAGAGAATACCGACCCCGGTGATCATGCTGCCCCACAACATGGGCTTTTTGGGGCCGAAGCGCTGCAGCAGCTTTTCACCGACCCGGATGGTGGCCAGGATGGCGATGAGGTAGCCCAGTGTCAACAGGCCGGACTGCAGTGAACTCAAGCCTGCTGCAACCTGCACCAGTCCCAGCGAAACGATCAGGGTGCCCGCGGCGCCGTTGAGCAGGAAGTTGGACAATGTCGCCCCGGTGAAGGTCCCGTTCCGGAACAACTTCAGGTCAACGAATGCGAAGTGGCGGTGGCTCTCAATCTGCAGGAAAAGCAAACCGAACACTACGAACGCAGCCACCAGTGCCAGCCCGGTCCAGCTGAACCAGCCGATGGCCGGACCTTGGGAGATATAGACGTTGATGGCCACCAGCATGACGATGAAGCAGGCCAGCCCAAACCAGTCGAAGCGGTGCGCGGCAGCTTCCGGATCGGCTGCGGCGCGTGACTCGGGGGTGCCGCGCAGCAGGAACAGCGCCAGCACGGACAGCACGATCGAGATCCAGAAGATGGAGCGCCAGCCCAGGAAGGAGGACGCCATCAGCCCGCCGAACAGCGCACAGAAGCCCGACCCGCCCCAGGAACCGATGGACCAGAAGGAGAGTGCGCGCTGCCGGTCCTTTCCCTCGTAGTAGCTTTTGATCAGCGCCATGGTGGAGGGCATGATGCAGGCTGCGGACAAGCCCTGGATGGCGCGCCCGCCCAGCAGCATGAAGTCGGTGAGTCCGCCGAGATTTTCGGGTGTCAGCGCGATCAGCAGCGACCCCAGGATGCTGAGATAGATACCGGCGTACATGATCCTGGCCCTGCCGATCCGGTCGGCGAGCCCACCGGCGACGACGATGAAAATGCCGGAAAACAGGGAGGTGATGGATACCGCCAGGTTGGCCAGCGTTTGTTCGACGCCGAGCTGGTCCTTGATGCCGGGGATGACGTTGAGCAGGGTCTGGGCGAAAAGCCAGAAGTTGATGACGGCCAGGACGATGCCCAGCAGCCATGTGTCGGTTGGTTTCCAGTCCGTCCGGACGGCTGCCGTGGTTGATTCGGTCATGGGAAACGACCCCTATTTTGCCAGGTACTCCAAAGCGGCGACGACCTGGGCCTGGGTAGCGACCGAGAGCGTCGGGTCGATGATGGGAGCGAAGAACGGTGAGTGGTTGGCCGGGATGTCTTCGGAGACCGAGCCGTTTTCCACGGCTTTCCGGTAGATGTCGGCCGGGACGGAGCCGACCGTCCAGTAGGTGTACGGCACGCCGAAGGCATCCGGAATCCGGCTGAAGTCCTCGGACGCCGTCATGGGGTCGGTGTGGAAAACCTGGTCGCCGCCGAAATGCTTGGTGAAGGCGGCCGTGACACGCTGGGTGGTTTCGGCGTCGTTGTTGGTCAGCGGGAACTGGTCGTAGTACTCAAATTCAGGGTCGCGCGGCGATCCGGCGGCCAGGCACTCGCCGCGGACAATCCGATCGATCGAGGAAATGATCCGTTCCCGCAGCGCCACATCGTACGTGCGCAGGTTGAGCAGCAGCTCGGCCCGGTCCGGGATGATGTTGGACTTTGACCCGGCGTTGGAGGCACCCACCGTTACCACCGCGAAGTCGCCCGGTTTGGTCTCCCGGGAAACGATGGTCTGCAGCCGCAGCACGATCGAGGCGGCCAGCACCACCGGATCCACGGCGTTGTGCGGCATCGACCCGTGGGCTCCCCGGCCGTGGACCGTGATTTTCAGCGAGTCGCCGGCCGAAAGGACGGCACCGGCCGTCGTGCCGATCTTTCCCGCCTCGGTCGGCATCACGTGCTGGGCAAAGGCCACGTCCGGCCGGGGCAGTTTCCCGGCCAGGCCGTCGTCGACCATTGCCTGCGCGCCGGCGGCGGTTTCCTCGCCGGGCTGGAAGAGCGCCACGTACGTGCCGGCCCACCCGTCCCGGTGGGCCGCCATCAGCTTTGCTGCACCCAGAAGGGACACGATGTGCATGTCATGGCCGCAGGCGTGCATGACGCCGCTGGTCTCCGAGGCATAGTCAAGCCCCGTGGCTTCGGTGACCGGCAAGGCATCGATGTCCGCCCGTGCCAGTGCGGTGCTGCCGGCACCGTTCTCCAGGATGCCCACGACGCCGGTCCCGCCGATGCGCTGGACGTGGTAGCCGAAGCCCGTCAGCTCCCTTTCGATCCGATCGGCTGTGCGGTGTTCTTCCATGCTGAGCTCGGGGTTCCGGTGCAGGTCCTTGTACACGTCCCGCTGCCAGTCCAGCTCCTGCTCGAGGGCACCGAAAAGTTCGTCTGCAATTGTCATGTTGTGCTCTTCCGGGTCGCCGGCACGGGAACGGCGGTTCGCGGTTCCCGGAGGCGCGGTATCCCTCACGTTAAACCCGGCACGGGCCCGCACACAACGACGCCGGTGCCAAGGCGGGAGATGGAATCCCACCTTGGCACCGGCGTGCCGAGCGCCGCGGTCAGGCGGCGCGCCGGGCTGGGGGTGCCGCCGGAGCGAGGCGTGTTCGCCGGCGTCTCCGGCGGCAGTTCCTCCCGGGCAGCGTGCTGGTTAGAACGGGTAGTTGGCGATGTCCGGGCGGACGGTGAGCCACTGGGTTTCGGTGAAGGATTCCATGTTGGCTTGGTGGCCGCCGATGCGGGAGCCGTTGCCGGAGTTTTTGGTGCCGCCGAAGGGGGAGTTGGCTTCGTCGGAGACGGTTTGTTCGTTGATGTGGACCTTGCCCGAATCGACGCGGTCGGCGATCTGCATGGCCAGTCCGACGTCGCCGAGGATGGACAGGGAGAGTCCGTATTCGTTGGCATTGGCCAGTTCCACGGCTTCGTCGATGGTGGAGAACTTCATCACCGGGGCGACCGGGCCGAAGATCTCGTCCTTCCACGCGGTGTTGTCCGGGTCGAGGTCGGCCAGCACGGTGGGGGAGTAGAACGGGCCGTTGTTGGTGCCGCCGGCGGCCAGCCGGGCGCCGGCGGCGACGGCGTCCTGCACGATCGAGTCGATGCGCTTGAGCTGGCTCTCGTCGATGATCGGGCCGAGCGCGACGGTGCCGGTCTTCGGGTCTCCGACGGGCAGGTGTTCGGCCTTTTCGGCGAGGGCGGCGACGTAGTCCTCGTAGATGTCCTCGTGGACGATGTGCCGGCCGGTGGTCATGCAGATCTGGCCCTGGTGCATGAAGGAGCCGAACGCGGCGG
>NZ_JBNHHB010000222.1:0-8102 GCF_059091905.1 Arthrobacter sp. Dra40 | reverse complement strand
CCTGCCGCCACCGTCGTTAATGCGGACGCGGAGGAAGTGGACTTGGCCGGGGTCGACGGCGTGTGGCTGGACCCGGCGCGGCGGACAACGACGACGTCAGGAACCACCCGCATCTTCGACCCGGAAGCATTCTCGCCGCCGCTGTCCTTCGTGGAACGGCTAGCCGACCGGGGCCTGCCGGTGGGGGTCAAGATGGGCCCGGGGATTCCCCATGATGCGCTGCCGGAGAATTGCGAGGCCCAGTGGGTCTCGGTCAACGGCGATGTGGTCGAGGCTGCGTTGTGGTTCAACCAACTCGCCCGGCCAGGCGTGCGCCGGGCCGCTTTAGTGACCGGCAGCGGCGGGACAGCAGAGTTGACCAGCGCCGTCAGCTACGACCCGGGCGGCCAGGACGTGGACACCGGTCCGGCCGAGGGCTTCCTGTATGAGCCGGACGGCGCCGTGATCCGCGCCGGGCTGGTCGCCGACCTCGCCCGCGGCCTGGACGGACACCTGTTGGATCCGCATATCGCCTACATCTGCGCGCCGCAGCTGCACCAAACGCCCTTTGCCCGCGCCTACCGGGTGCTGGAGGTCAAGCCGTACAACGTCAAGAAACTCAAGGCGTGGGTGAAGGAGAACCGGATCGGCACCCTGGACATCAAAAAGCGGGGCACCTCCGTCACGCCGGATGAGTTGCGCAAGACCCTGTTGACCGGTTCCGGCAAGGGTCCGAACAAGGCCACCCTGGTGCTGACACGCATCGGCGAAGACCGGATCACCATCGTCGTCGAGCCCGTTCCCGCCGCCGGCACCCGCAGCCGCGAGCGCGCCGCCAGGCCCTGACGCACTAGAATCGACTGTGTCTTCGCCCCGCTGGCGCGAGACGAGCACCTCCGGCGCGAGCCGGTTCCCGCCAGAGACGGAGCAGCGTTTGAACATCGATTTCGCACGGTCCGCCCAGTCCTCCCTCGGAGTCGAATGGGAGCTGGCGCTGGTGGATGCCCAGACCGGCGAATTGGTCTCCGTGGCCGAGCAGGTACTGGACGCCGTCCGCGCCGGGCACCCGGAGCTGCAGGATGACGACGAGCACCCTCATGTGAAGCAGGAGCTGCTGCTGAACACCGTGGAGCTCGTCACCGGCGTCTGCAGCACTGTCAGTGAGGCCAAAGCCGACCTCAGCAGCGCGCTGGCAGCCGTCCGCGACGTCACCGATCCAATGGGCGTGGAACTCTTCTGCGCCGGCAGCCATCCGTTTGCCGCACCCCGGTCGCAGCCGGTGACGGATAAGGCCCGCTACGCCAAGCTGATCGACCGCACCCAATGGTGGGGCCACCAGATGGTGATCTACGGCGTCCACGTGCACGTTGGCCTGGACCACCGGGACAAGGCGCTGCCGGTGCTGGACGGACTGGTCAACTATTTCCCGCACTTCCAGGCGCTCTCCGCTTCCTCCCCCTTCTGGGCCGGAGAGGACACCGGATACGCCTCGCAGCGCGCGCTGATGTTCCAGCAGCTGCCCACCGCCGGGCTGCCCTTCCAGTTCCCCAGCTGGGCCGTCTACGAAGACTACGTCGAGGACATGTTCACCACCGGGGTGATCGACACGATCAGCGAGATCCGGTGGGACATCCGGCCGGTTCCAGCCCTGGGCACCATCGAGATGCGGGTGTGCGACGGGCTGTCCACCCTGCAGGACGTGGGGGCCGTTGCCGCGCTCACCCAGTGCCTGGTGGACGAGTTCTCCACCGCGCTGGACCACGGCTGGGCCATCCCGACCATGCCGCCGTGGCATGTGCAGGAGAACAAGTGGCGGGCCGCGCGCTACGGCATGGACGCCATCATCATTCTCAACGCCGCCGGCAAGGAAATGCCGGTGACGGAGCACCTGCGCGAGCACGTGTTGAACCGACTGGAGCCGGTCGCCAAGAAGCTCGGCTGCAGCGACGAGCTGGCCGACGTGGAAAAGATTATTGACGCCGGTGCCGGCTACCAGCGCCAGCGCCGGGTGGCGGCAGCGCACGACGGCGACCTGCGCGCCGTCGTGCTTGACGTGGTCGGCCAGCTCCGCGGAACGGCCTGACACCGCCGGTTCCGCGACGCAACCCGGATCTTGCGGTCCCCGCGGGATTCCCGCGCCCTTGTCTCCCTCCCGCCCCTTGACAGGCGTAGGCTCTGCCCAGGGGGAAACCGGAGCGGGAAGGGGCTGGGCATGGCCGGGGGAAAACAGGCTGATGACGAGGCGATGTATCAGGCGGAGGCAGCCGGTTCGGAGCAGCAATCCGAAGCCCCGCCGCATGCCGGTTCCGCTGGTTTGGCTGCCGCCATCGAGCCGGACGTGGACCGCCCCGGCGGCGACGGCCCGGACGACGACGTGACCGACGAGGTTTCCGACGACGGGGCCGACGACGCGGCGGACGACCCGGAACCGGTTCCCCCGATGTCACCGGACAACGGCTCCTAGGACCAGCCAGCTCCCCGGGCAGCGGAAGCGCGCTGGCTGTCCGGGGCCTTGGCTGTCCGGGGCCTTGACCGCTGCGGCCGGGCATGTGAAGCTTGCGGGCACTCGATTATTCGCTCCCCCTAGGCGGCACTGATGAGAGCCATGGTGTACCGCGGGCCGTACAAGACCCGGGTTGAAGAAAAAGACATTCCCTCGATTGAACACCCCAACGACGCCATCGTGCGGGTGACCCTGGCCGCAATCTGCGGCTCGGACCTGCACCTGTACCACGGCATGATGCCGGACACCCGGGTGGGCATGACCTTCGGGCATGAATTCATCGGGGTGGTCCACCAAGTGGGGCCGTCGGTCCAAAACCTCAAGCCCGGAGACCGCGTCATGGTGCCGTTCAACGTCTACTGCGGGTCTTGTTATTTCTGCGCACGGGGATTGTATTCCAACTGCCACAACGTCAACCCGAATGCCACGGCCGTGGGAGCCATCTACGGGTACTCCCACACCTGCGGTGGCTACGACGGCGGGCAAGCCGAGTATGTGCGGGTGCCGTTTGCAGACGTCGGACCGGGCTTGATCCCGGAATGGATGGACGACGAGGACGCGGTCATGCTCACCGATGCCCTTCCCACCGGATACTTCGGGGCACAGCTGGGCGACATTGTCGAAGGCGACACCGTGGTGGTGTTCGGAGCCGGGCCGGTGGGATTGTTCGCTGCGCAGTCCTCATGGCTCATGGGGGCCGGGCGCGTGATCGTCATCGACCATTTGGACTACCGGCTCGAAAAGGCCCGTTCCTTCGCGCATGCGGAAACCTACAACTTTGCCGAGTACGACGACATTGTGGTGCACCTGAAGAAAGTCACTGACTACCTTGGCGCCGACGTGGCGATTGACGCGGTGGGCGCCGAGGCGGACGGCAACTTCACGCAACACGTCGCCGCTGCCAAGTTCAAACTGCAGGGCGGCTCGCCGGTGGCCCTGAATTGGGCCATTGATTCTGTCCGCAAAGCCGGAACAATTTCGGTGATGGGCGCTTACGGCCCGATGTTCAGTGCGGTGAAGTTCGGCGACGCGCTCAACAAGGGCCTGACGCTGCGCATGAACCAGTGTCCGGTCAAGCGCCAATGGCCGCGTTTGTTTGAGCACATCCGCAATGGCTATCTGAAGCCCGCAGACATCGTCACGCACCGCATGCCGCTGGAGCACATTTCCGACGCGTACCACATTTTCTCGTCGAAGCTCGACGGCTGCATTAAACCGCTTATCGTTCCCAACGCCGGCTAGGAGACCCCGGATGCCGTACACAGCAGGGAAACCGGAACGCAGGCTGACCAGTGGCGAGCTCCGCGACAGGATCCCGGGCTGGGGCGCCGACCTGGACCCGAAGGACCGTCCGGCGGTGCCCAAGGAACGGTTCGACCCCGGCGCCAGCGGTGCGCACTGGGATTTTCCCGAGCGCCAAGAGGAGAAACGGCCCCGCGAGCGGTCCCTGGAACACCGCATGCTCCCGCCCGTCTTCGGCACGTCGACGCCGCTCAAAGGGCTCTCTGGCGCGATGCGCCGGTATTCCTACGAGAAATACAGCGAGGGCCGGGCAGCCCACTGGCTGATCCTCCTGGCCGCGGACCGGGTCGACGCCTGGGAGAGCCATCTGCGTTCATTCGCGACGCTGCATCCGGACAATCCGGTCACCGAATCCGGTGTGCGCAGTGAATTCACCCACCACGGGCTTGTCTCCCGCACCGGGGCAAAGCGTGCCGATCCTGGCCATCAGTGGCTCGATCCGATTATTGTCGCCGGTCCCTGGATCGCAGCAGGCGCTCTTGCTGCCGTCGCCCTTAAAGGACTGGTTCAGCGCCTCCGGGCTGGAGCGGGAAGGACCTAGGCCCTCCTACAGGGCAGCTCCACGTGCACGGGGAAGGCCAGGCACGCAACGGTCAGGGCGCGGGGAGCCACGCAGCCCATCGCTTATCTGACGGGCTGCAGCAGCCGGGTGATCAGCGCTTGGTCGCTGGCGGTGTCGGCTGAGAGGCAGACACCGATCAACAAACCGGTCTCAAACCTCCTGTGCCTCCCGCCTCGGCCCGTCTCCGGGCTCGTCCCCTGTCCGGGAACTGGACGAGAGCAGCAGCGCCGCCGTCATGACCACAGCCGTCGCCGCCGCCGATTGGGATAGGCGGCGGCAGCTCCGGCCGACCCTCGCGGGAGGATCGCTAGAGGTGGACGCTGGTGACCGGCATCGACGAATCCGGGGCGAACTCGAGCCCGGAGGGCCTGCCGCCGGCCATCACCACCTGGGCGCCGAGCGCCGCTACCATGGCCCCGTTGTCGGTGCACAGGGACACCGGCGGTACCCGCAGCGAGATGCCGTGCTCCGCGCAGCGTTCCTCGGTCAGCGCCCGCAGGCGGGAGTTGGCTGCCACCCCGCCGCCGAGCAACAGGTGGGTGATGCCGTGTTCGGTGCAGGCCAGCATCGCCTTGGCGGTAATCACGTCTGCCACCGCTTCCTGGAAGGACGCGGCAATGTCGGCCACCGGCAGCGGTTCCCCGGCGGCCTCGAACTGCTCCACGCAACGGGCTACGGCGGTCTTCAGGCCGGAGAAGGACCAGTCGTAGCGGTGCGGCCCCGGTGCCTCGGCGGAGCCCATGTATTTGGGCTGGCTCAGTCCACGGGGAAAACGGACCCGCTTCGGGTCGCCCTCGCGCGCCAGTTTGTCAATCGCCGGGCCGCCGGGGTAGCCAAGGCCAAGGATGCGGGCCACCTTGTCGTACGCTTCGCCCGCGGCGTCGTCGATGGTGGAGCCGAGCAGTTCCACATCGTCGGTCAGCGAGCGCACCCGCAGGATCTCCGTGTGCCCGCCGGAGACCAGCAGCGCGCCCAGGTTTTCCGGCAGCTCTCCGCCGTCCAGCACGCCAACGCCCACATGGGCCACCAGGTGGTTGATCGCGTAGAGCGGCTTGCCGGTGGCCAGCGACAGTGCCTTGGCTGCGCACACGCCCACCATCAGGGCGCCGGCCAGCCCGGGCCCGGAGGTTACCGCCAGCGCGTCCACGTCCTCCAGGGTCACGCCGGCGGTATCCAGGGCCTGCTCCAGCGTCGGGATGAAGGCATCGAGGTGGGCGCGCGAGGCAATTTCCGGGATGACGCCGCCGAACCGCACGTGTTCCTCCATTGAGGATGAAACGGTGTTGGCCAGGAGCGTATCGCCGCGGACAATGCCCACGCCGGTTTCGTCGCAGGAGGATTCAATGCCGACCACCAGCGGTTCGGTGCGGTTCATCGCCTGTCCTCCGTCGTCCCGTTTTCTTCCGTCGTCCCGGGTCCCTCGTGAGCCCGTCCGGCTTCGGCGCCGGGAGTACCTGTCCAGTCCTTCAGCTGCAGCCGCATAATCAGCGCATCAACGCCGCCGCGGTAGTAGCGCGGCCGCACGTGGATCCGCTCGAAGCCGAACCAGCGGTAGAGCCGCTGTGCCCGCGGGTTGTCCGCGCGCACTTCCAGCAGCACGTCGTCGGCCTGCTGCTCCGCGGCCTGCTCAATCAGCAGTGTCAGCAACGTGGTGCCGATCCCTTGGCCTTCGCGCTGGGGCACCACCGCAATGGTCTGTACGTCGGCAATCGGCGGCACGCACATCAGCCCGGCATAGCCGATCACGTCGCCGAGCGCGTCCTCAGCGACGTAATAGCTGCGGGTTTCCTGCGCCAGCTCCTCATAGAACATCTCCGTCGGCCAGGCATCATCCGGGAACAGCTTGCGTTCCAGCGCATCCACGGCCGGCACATCGGCTTCGGTCATCGGCCGGATGCGGCCCGCCGGCTGCCGGGCGGGGGCCGTCACAGTGCCCGCTTCCGCGGTCCGGGCACCTTGGCGTCGGACTCGCGCAGGTACAGCGGCGTGGTCTCCAGCAGGTCCAATCCCTTGTCCAGGGCGACGACGGCGGTGCGCCCCAGCGCTTCGGCGGTCGGCTGGGTGCCGCTGAACCCGGTGACGCCGCGCAGCTGCTCCGGGTACAGCCCGGCACCCATGCCGTAAGCGGGCAGGTCCGGAACCTCCGGCGGCGCGCTGACGTGCGGGCCATCGAGCAGTTCATGCATCCCGCCGGTGCTCCGGTAGCGCGCCCAGTACACTTCCTTGCGCCGTGCATCGGTGGCCACCACAAACTCGTCCACGCCGGCCCGCCACGCGTCCAGCGCCGCGTCCACGGCAATGGCGTCCAGGCTCATCACCCCGTGCAGTGGCTTGCCCCAGGCGAACGCCAGCGAGCGCGCGGTGGCGATGCCGGAGCGCAGCCCGGTGAACGGCCCCGGGCCCACCCCCACCACCAGGGCGTCGATGTCGGCACCGGTGACATCCGCCGTCGTCATGATTTTGCCGATCCCTGGCGCCAGCACTTCGGCGTGGGTGCGGGTGTCCTCGGTGGCGAAGGCGGCCAGGGTCTCTCCTTGTCCGGCCAGCAGCGCGGCGCTGGCGACGGCGGAGGTATCAATGGAGAGGATCAGCACGCATCAATTTTACTTGAGGTCCGCCGGGCGGCTTGCCGGCGCCGGATCCGGCGGTCGGCAAGGCCGCCGGATCCGGGGCCGCCGTGAAGGACGGGATGATCAGGCGGAGGGTTGGCCGGCGATGTTGACCAGCCATTGGACGCCGAATTTGTCGGTGCACATCCCGAAGGTGTCGCCCCAGGGCGCCTTTTGCAGCGGCTCGGTGACGGTGGCACCGTCGATCAGCTTCTCCCAGTAGCCGCGCAGTTCCGCCTCGTTGTCGCCGCTGAGCGAAAGGGAGTGGCTGGAGCCGGGCGTGTAGTCCATCGTGTTGGGAGTGTCGGCTGCCATGAGGACCAGGCCGCGCTCGGTGGACAGCTGGCCGTGCATGATTTTGTCTGTCTCCGCCGGATCCTCGCTGGCGTGGAAGTCACCAAAGGTGCTCAACGTCAACTCGCCGCCAAACACCGACTGGTAGAACGTCATCGCGTCTTTGGCCTGGTCGCGGAATCCCAGGTATGGGTTCAGCTTGGTTTCCATGGGGGCCTCCTCGTGGGGTGTCGCCTCGATTATGGACCTGGGGTTTCAGGCAGAGAAGAGCGCAGTGGCCTCCAGCCGCTCCGGCGGCACGATTTCGACACATCCTCCGCGAAGGTGGGCTCCTCCGGATGGGTCAGGCGAACATGAAAGCGGCCCAGCGCGGCCCGTAGGCGGTGATGTGGATCAGCCGCGGCTCGCCCTCGTCGGACTCTTCGAAATCAAGCACGACGCCGGAGCCTTCGTGCGTTCCCCGCGTGCCGCCGACAGTGCCCGGCTCGGCCGCCGGGCCCGGGCCCGGGCCTGTGCCAGGGCCCGGTGCCGCGCCCTCGCCGGGCCGGTTCGCCAGGTCTGCCCCGGTTGCCCGGACCAGTGAGATGTCCAGCCAACTGTCGGAGAGGTGCTCGACCCGGCCGCGGCCCCACTCCACCACGGTCACGGCTTCGTCCAGGGTGTTCTCCAGGTCGATGTCGTCAATTTCGCCTTCGGACTGCAGCCGGTAGGCATCCACGTGGACCAGGTCCGGCCCGCCGTTCATGCTGGGGTGGCTGCGCACCAGGACGAACGTGGGCGAAATGATGCCGGGCCGGACGCCGAGCCCCTCCCCCAGCCCTTGCGTGAAGGTGGTTTTCCCGGCCCCCAAACC
>NZ_JBNHHB010000221.1:0-8173 GCF_059091905.1 Arthrobacter sp. Dra40 | reverse complement strand
GGACCCCATGCCCCAGCGGTCCGCCGCCGTCGTACTGGCGGTCAAAGCCCTGCTGGACGATTCGATGCGCCGGGCCGAACCGGGCAAGGCGTTCCCCGGCTTCACCGACGTGGCGGAGTTGGGCCGCGCAGCCGCAGCACTGTTCGCCCTGGACGCCGACCGACTCAATGGGACACGCATCCGGCTGGCCTGAGTGCCTCGGCTGTGACGCCAACCACCGATTAAGGAATACTGAAACACGTGACTGATTCCCCCCTGCTTTCCGGCCCCCTGCACGACACGGACCTGCGCGGCTTTGCCTCGGACAATTACTCCGGCGTGCATCCGGAGATCCTGACGGCCCTGGCCCACGCAAACGACGGGCACCAAATCGCCTATGGCGAGGACGCTTACACCGCGCGGTTGCAGCAAGTGATCGCCGGGCACTTCGGCGAGGACGCCCAGGCTTTCCCGGTGTTCAACGGCACCGGCGCGAACGTGCTGTCGCTGCAGTCGCTCTTGCCGCGGTGGGGCGCCGTCATCTGCGCCGCCACCGCCCACATCAATGTGGACGAGAACGGCGCTCCCGAACGCGTCGGCGGGATCAAGCTCTTGTCGGTGCCGGCCACGGACGGCAAGCTCACCACGGAGCTGATCGACCGCGAGGCGTGGGGCTGGGGCGACGAGCACCGCGCCCAGCCGCTGGCGGTGTCCATCACCCAGAGCACCGAACTGGGCACGTTGTACAGCGTCGAGGAAATCCGGGCCATCGCCGACCATGTGCACGAACGCGGCATGAAGCTGCACATGGACGGGGCACGGCTTTCCAATGCCGCGGCCGCACTGGGCACCGATCTGCGCAGCTTCACCACCGACGCCGGAGTGGACATTCTTTCGCTTGGCGGGACCAAGAACGGCCTGCTCTACGGCGAATGCGTGGTGGTCCTGAATCCGGACGCGGCTCACGGCCTGCTGTACCTGCGCAAGATGAACATGCAACTGGCCTCGAAGATGCGCTTCATTTCCGCCCAGTTCGTCGCCCTGTTCGAGGGCGACCTGTGGCTGCGCTCGGCATCCCACGCCAACGCCATGGCCGCCCGGCTGCGCGCCGCCGTCGACGGCGTCGAGGGGCTCTCGCTGACCCAGCCGACCCAGTCCAATGCCGTGTTCGCGGCGCTGCCGCCCGGGGTGGCGGACCGGCTCCGGCAGAAGTTCCGCTTCTACGACTGGGATGCAGCCCGCGGCGAGGTCCGCTGGATGTGCTCCTTCGACACCACCGAAGATGACATTGACACCTTCGCAGCAGCCATCCGCAGCGAGCTCTCCTAGTCCCGCCAACGGCTTTCCGGCGCGCCTGCCTGACGTCGTGCCGCCACAGGCCTAATCTGGCTGTGTGAGTGCGATTGATCTCTCAGCAGTGCCGCCTGAGTTCTTGCGCGCGCTGTCGGGCCTGCGTCAGGCGCAGTGCCGGAACGAGCTGAGGCTGGAGGAGCTTCCGGCGCCCTCCCGGCTGGCCCCGTTCGCCGTTGCGCTCGGCGCTGAAGTCGTCGCCGAACCCGGCCCCCGGCCGCTCCACGGCCCGGTGGTCACCGCACTGCAAACCGCCGATGGCCTGGAACTGGCCACCGGCCGTTTCATCCTGCTGCACGATCCGGAAGGGTCTCCCGTCTGGGACGGAACCTTCCGGATCGTCACCTATATCCGCGCCCAACTGGATGCGGACATGGGCAACGACAGCATGCTCGGCTCCGTGGCCTGGGACTGGCTGGTCGAGGCCTTGGAGAACCACGGTGCCCCGCACCGCAACGCAGGAGGCACCGCCACGCGCATCCTGTCCGAAAGCTACGGCACGCTGAGTGGGCAGCAGGACTCGATCGACATCGAACTGCGCGCTTCCTGGACACCTGCCTCTGCCGACATGCGCTCCCACCTGGAGGCGTGGAGCGACATGGTGTGCACCTACGCGGGGCTGCCGCCGCTGCCGGAAGGTGTTGCCGCCCTGCCGCACCGCCGCCGAAACTGACAACCACCGGCTGCCGGCACAGCCTCCCAGGCACCGGCGCGTCGCACTATTCGGTCGACCGGAGACGGCTGGCCTAAACTGAACGGATCATGAGCTCCTTGACTTCGGACGAGGCCGGGCACAACCGCCCTGACCAAAGCACTTCCAACGACGCCGCAGAACCCCAGGAGCCGGCCCCCCAGCTGATCCACCTCGATGCGCCGCGTGACGGCGTTCCGCTGGTCATCGCCACCGCATCGGGGCTGCAGCGCGCCGCCGATGCCCTGGCGGCCGGCACCGGACCGGTCGCGATCGATGCCGAGCGGGCCTCCGGCTTCCGCTACGGGCAGCGGGCCTTCCTGGTCCAGCTGCGGCGCGAGGGTGCCGGCACCTGGCTGATCGACCCGGAGCCGTTCGAGGACCTGAAGCTGCTCAACGACTCGCTGCGCGGAGTCGAGTGGATCCTTCACGCCGCTACCCAGGATTTGCCCTGCCTGTCCGAGCTGGGCATGTGGCCGGACAGACTCTTCGACACTGAACTCGCCGCGCGGCTGGCCGGCATGCCCCGCGTGGGGTTGGCAGCGGTCATCGAATCCCTGCTCGGTTTCACGCTGGCCAAGGAGCACTCGGCAGCGGATTGGTCCACGCGCCCGCTGCCCGAGCCATGGCTGCGCTATGCCGCCTTGGACGTCGAAGTGCTCGTCGAGCTGCGCGAAGCCCTGATCGGCAAGCTGCAGGACGCCGGGAAACTCGAGTACGCCCTTGAGGAGTTCGAAGCCGTCCGGACCGCCCCGGCCTCGCCCCCGCGCGTCGACCCATGGCGCCGCACCTCCGGCCTGCACCAAATCCGTGACCGCCGGCAGCTGGCCGCCGTGCGGGAACTCTGGAATGAACGGGAAGCGCTGGCCGCCAAACGTGATGTCGCCCCGGGGCGGCTGATCCCCGACTCAGCCATCGTCGCCGCCGCCAAGGCGATGCCGGCCACCGTCCCGCAGTTGCTGGAAACCCATGGGTTCCACGGGCGGGCTGCACAGCGTGAAGCGACGCGATGGCTGCGGTGCATCTCCGCTGCCCGGCGGGAGTCCGAACTGCCTCCGCTGCACCTGCCCACCAACGCTCCGCCGCCGCCACGCTCCTGGGCGGACAAGGACGCAGCCGCAGCGGCCCGGCTGCAGACCGCCCGGCCCCGGCTGGCCACGCTGGCCGAGCAGCTGGAGATGCCGGTGGAGAACCTGCTCACCCCTGATTACCTCCGCCGTACCGCATGGCGACCGCCGGAGCCCATCACCGAACAGTCCCTGAATGCCGCGCTGGCGGAGCTCGGCGCCAGGCCCTGGCAGCGCAAGCTCACCGCCGGCCTGCTCGCCGAAGCCTATGCCAACCCGGAGCCGCTGGCGCTCAAAGAGGACCAGCCCGACGCGTCCGGCAACGACGACGGCGCCCGCACGCCGGTGCGGAGGCAGGCTTCCGCCGGTACCGTGGCCGGGGCAGCCGGGATATCAACCGCTGCCGGGGCAGCCGGGACTTCAACCTCCGCCGGGGCCGCTGTTGGCTCCATCCGACGGCGCCGGCGTGAGCGGCGTTCGCCTGCCTGACCCGGCTATTGGCGGTACGCCCTCCCGTGAGCGCCATGGCTGGCGGCCGGGCACGATCAGCACAGCCAGGCTGGCGATGACCAGAAGGATCCCGCTCCAGGCCTGCATCGGCAGGCGTTCACCCACGACCAACACTGCCAGCACTGCAGCCACGACGGGCTCTGCCAGGGACAGCGTGGTGGCCGTGCTCGCACGCACCCGCGCCAGGCCAAGCCCGAACAACACGTAGCCGGCGAACATCGGCACCAGAGCCATGTAAGCCCCCACGGCGGCGTTGCTCCAGGATGCCAGCAGCGGCGCCCCGGTGGCCAGCAGCACCGGCATCAGCAGCAGCCCGCCGGCGCCGAACATCGTTCCCATGGCGGCACGGACCGGCACGCCGCCGCCGATGATCCGGTGGGCAGCCCAGGAATAGAGCGCATACGTCAGTCCGGCCAGCAGGCCCAATCCGATCCCGGCCAACGTGCCGCCCCCTGCCGCGTCCCCGGCGCCGCTACCGGCGTTTCCCCCGCCCTGGGCGGCAGCGAAGCACAGCAGCACAATCCCGGAGAACCCCAGCAGGGCGGCGCCGCCCCAACGCACGCTCAACCTATGCCGGTCGAACGCCCGCTCGATCAACGCCGACGCGAGCGGAGCCGAGCCGATGCTCACCACCGTGCCCACGGCAACACCGGCCAGATGCATGGAACCGTAGAAAGCCAGCGGGTACACCGCGACCGCCATGGCACCCGGCAGCCACAGCCTCCACTGATCCTGCAGCTGCCCACGGGCGCGGCCCATCGGCCGCAGCGCAGTCAGCGCCTGAAGCAGGCCGCCCACCCCCATGGCCACCGCGCCAATGGCGAGCGGACCGGCATCGGGCGCAAAGGTGGCAGCCGTTCCGGTGGTTCCCCACAGCACCGAAGCCGCCAGCACCAGGAGCGCGCCTGAAGCCGCAACGGGACGCACCGGTGTTTGCCGGGGCGGCTGCTGCCGGTCGAAAGCTCCTCGCCGTATCACCATCAAGGCCAGCCTATACACGGCGCTTGCGCCCCGTGGCCAGCTGCCGCTTGCTGCACAAGTTACCCGCGGGTAACATCGGGCTGGTACTGTGTTCCGCATCTCATGGAGGTTCCGAGTGAGCCCTACGTCCGAGCCCCGCGCCCTGCGTGATGTCGTCTTCGTTGACGGCGTACGCACCCCGTTCGGAAAAGCGGGTGAGAAGGGCATTCACGCCGGCACCCGGGCCGACGATCTGGTGGTCAAATGCCTCCGCGAACTCTTGCGCCGGAACCCCTCGCTGCCGCCCGGACGCATCGATGACGTGGCCATCGCCGCGACAACGCAGACCGGCGACCAGGGCCTGACCATCGGCCGTACGGCTGCGCTTCTTGCCGGGCTGCCCCGCTCGGTGCCCGGCTTCGCCATCGACCGGATGTGCGCCGGCGCCATGACCGCGGTGACGACGACGGCAGGCGGCATCGCCTTCGGCGCGTACGACGTGGTGGTGGCCGGCGGTGTGGAACACATGGGCAACCACCCCATGGGCCAGGGCGCGGATCCGAACCCGCGGTTCGGCAGCGAACGCCTGGTGGACCCTGACGCGCTGAACATGGGCAATACCGCCGAGAACCTGCACGACCGCTTTCCCGCGATCACCAAGGAACGCGCCGACGCTTATGCCGCGGCCAGCCAGGCCAAGCTCGCCGCTGCCTACCAGGACGGCAGGATCCAGCCCGATCTGGTGCCCGTAGCCGCCCGGAAGCCCGGCGAAGGGTGGTCGCTGCACAGCACCGACGAGCCGCCGCGTCCGGGCACTACCCTCGAAGACCTGGCCGGGCTGCGCACTCCTTTCCGTCCGCACGGCCGGGTCACCGCCGGCAACTCTGCCGGCCTGAACGACGGCGCTGCCGCCTCGCTGCTGGCCTCCGCCGAGGCGGCCGAGGAGCTCTGCCTGCCGGTGAAGATGCGCCTGGTCTCCTACGCCTTCGCCGGCGTCGATCCCGAGGTCATGGGCATCGGTCCTGTCCCCGCCACCGAGAAGGCCCTGAAGATGGCGGGCCTGGACATCGCGGACATCGGCCTGTTCGAAATCAACGAGGCCTTCGCCGTGCAGGTACTGTCCTTCTTGGACCACTACGGGATTGCCGACGACGATCCCCGCGTCAACCGCTACGGCGGGGCGATCGCCGTCGGCCATCCGCTGGCCGCCTCCGGCGTGCGGCTCATGACCCAGCTGGCCCGCCAGTTCGCGGAAAACCCGACGGTGCGCTATGGACTCACCACGATGTGCATCGGGCTGGGCATGGGCGGCACCGTGGTCTGGGAAAACCCGCACCACGCAGAATATTCCGGCCGCACCGCCACCACAGGCACCGCAACGGCTGGCGACGCCCCCGCATCAGCATCCGCACGAAAGGACCGCGCATGAACGCCGCCGATTTCACGGCCCTGGCCGCCAAGTTCCCGGACGAGACGGTCACCCATTCCTACGTGCAGGATATCGAGCTGCCCGGTGCCGGCACGCTGGCGCTGCTGACGCTGGACAACGACCTGGACCACCGCAGACCGACCACGCTGGGCCCCAATACCCTGGTGGAGCTGGGCACGGCGCTCGCACGGCTCAGGGACCGTGCCGCAGCGGGTGAGATCTCCGCCGTCGCGGTCACCGGCAAGCCGTACTATCTGGTGGCCGGCGCCGACTTGAGCGCCGTGGGAAGGCTCACCGACCCCGAAGACGGTAGGGCCATGGCCCGGCTGGGACATCAGGTCTACGGCACGCTCGCATCACTGGGTGTACCAACTTTCGCTTTTATCAACGGGGCGGCCATGGGCGGCGGGCTGGAGATCGCCCTGGCCGCCGACTACCGCACCATCTCCGCCGGCGCCAGCGGCATCTCGCTGCCGGAAGCCTTCCTGGGCCTGATCCCGGGCTGGGGCGGCGTCTACCGGTTGCCCCGGCTCATCGGCCCGGCCAACGCCGTCAAAGTCATGATCGAAAACCCTTTGAGCAACAACAAGACGCTCAACGGCGCGGCGGCCTGCCAGCTGGGCATTGCAGACGTATTGTTCGAACCCGCCGATTTTCTGGAGCAGTCACTGGCTTGGGCCGCGCGGATCCTCACCGACGACGGCGCCCGCCGCCACGTCGCCGACCGCCGTGCCAGTACCTCGGAGGCTACCGAGGCGGACTGGGATGCCGCCATCGCGGCCGGGCGGCGGTTCGTGGAAGCCAAGACCTCCAACGCCGCACCGGCACCGGCCAAGGTGCTGGACGTCATGGCGGCCGGCCGGGGCAGGAGCCAGCAGGAATCCGCTGACCTTGAAGTCGAAGCGCTGGCTGAACTGATGCAGACTCCGCATTTCCGCGATACGGTCTACGCCTTCCTGGAACTGGTGCAGAAACGGTCCAAGCGTCCCGCGGGCGCGCCGGACCCGAAGCTCGCCCGGCCGGTCACCAAGGTTGGCGTTGTCGGCGCCGGACTGATGGCCAGCCAACTCGCCCTCCTGTTCGCGCGACAGCTGAAGGTTCCGGTGGTCATGACGGACGTTGACCAGGCGCGGGTGGACAAAGGCGTGGGCTATGTCCACGCGGAAGTCGACAAACTGCTGGCCAAGAAGCGCATGTCCCCCGACGCCGCCAACCGTACCAAGGCTCTGATCAGCGGCTCGGTCTCCAAGGAGGTGTTCGCGGATGCCGACTTCGTGATCGAGGCTGTGTTCGAAGAACTTGCGGTCAAGAAGCAGGTTTTCGCCGAGGTGGAAAAGGTGGTCTCCGAGGACTGCATCCTGGCGACCAACACCTCGTCGTTGTCCGTCACGGAGATGGCAGCGGATCTGCTGCATCCGGAACGGGTGGTCGGCTTCCATTTCTTCAATCCGGTGGCTCTCATGCCGCTGGTGGAAATCGTGCGCGCCCCGAAAACCAGCGACGAAGTGCTCTCCACCGCTTTCGCCCTGGGCAAGGCGCTCAAGAAGACTACCGTGCTGGTCCAGGACGCGGCAGCGTTTGTGGTCAACCGCGTGCTGCTGCGGCTGATGGGCGAGGTGGCGAACGCCTTCGACGAGGGCACGCCGGCCGACGTGGCCGACCATGCGCTCAAGCCCATGGGCCTGCCGATGACCCCGTTTACCCTGCTGGCCATGGTCGGCCTTCCGGTGGCCCAGCATGTCACCGAGTCGCTCAATGCTGCCTTCGGTGACCGGTTCCGGGTTTCCGCCAACCTGCAGCGGCTCATCGACAACGGCGTCACGTCCCTGTGGACCACTGACCCCGACGGCCGGCAGGCGATCCCTGCGTCAACGCTTGCGCTGCTCGAGTTCGGCGATTCGCCGAGCACTCAGGAACAACTGCTGCAGCGCACCCAGGACGCACTGGCCGAGGAAATCGGGCTCATGCTGGACGAAGGCGTGGTCGCCGCACCGGAAGACATCGACCTGTGCATGATCATGGGCGCAGGCTGGCCGCTGCATCTGGGCGGCATCACCCCGTATCTGGACCGCGTCGGAGCCTCCGAAAGGGTCACCGGCCGCACGTTCCACCCCAAAGGGCAGGCCGCCCCGGGCGGGGACCGCTCCAGGTCCGCGCGCACGGCGTAAAATAGTTCACGGGCCCCAG
>NZ_JBNHHB010000220.1:0-8220 GCF_059091905.1 Arthrobacter sp. Dra40 | reverse complement strand
GCTCCGCATGGGACTACGGTCCGCTCGGCGTCGAGCTGAAGGAAAACATCAAGCGCCAGTGGTGGCAGACCATGGTGCGCGGCCGCGACGACGTCGTCGGGCTGGATTCCTCGGTGATCCTCCCGCGCCAGGTGTGGGAAGCGTCCGGCCACGTGGACGTCTTTTCCGACCCGCTGGTGGAGTGCCTGAACTGCCACAAGCGATACCGCGCCGACCACCTCGAAGAAGAGTATGAGGAGAAGAAGGGCCGTGCGCCGGAAAACGGCCTCAAGGACATCGCCTGCGTCAACTGCGGCACCAAGGGCGAGTGGACAGAACCGCAGGAATTCTCCGGCCTGCTCAAGACCTTCCTGGGCCCGGTCGCCCAAGAAGAAGGCATGCACTACCTGCGTCCCGAGACCGCGCAGGGCATCTTCGTGAACTTCAACAATGTCCTGACGACCTCGCGGAAAAAGCCGCCGTTCGGCATCGGCCAGATCGGCAAGAGCTTCCGCAATGAGATCACCCCGGGCAACTTCATCTTCCGCACCCGCGAGTTCGAGCAGATGGAAATGGAATTCTTCGTGGAGCCGGGTACGGACGAAGAATGGCACCAGTACTGGATTGACGCCCGGCTGCAGTGGTATGTGGACCTGGGCATCAAGCGGGACAACCTTCGCCTCTTCGAGCATCCCCTGGAGAAGCTGAGCCACTACTCCAAGGGCACCACCGACGTCGAATACCGCTTCGGTTTCCAAGGCTCGGAATGGGGCGAGCTGGAAGGCATTGCCAACCGGACGGACTTCGACCTGTCCACGCACACCAAGCACTCCGGCACCGATCTGAGCTACTTCAACCAGGCCACGAACGAGCGCTACACCCCGTACGTGATCGAGCCGGCCGCCGGTCTGACCCGCTCCTTCATGGCGTTCCTCGTGGATGCCTATACGGAGGACGAGGCACCGAACGCCAAAGGCGGCGTGGACAAGCGCACCGTGCTGCGGCTGGACCCGCGGCTGGCGCCGGTCAAGGCTGCTGTGCTGCCGTTGTCCCGCAATGAGGATCTCTCGCCCAAGGCCAAGGAATTGGGTGCGGCCCTGCGCAAGAACTGGAACATCGACTTTGACGACGCCGGCGCCATCGGCCGGCGCTACCGCCGCCAGGACGAGATCGGCACCCCGTTCTGCATCACGGTTGACTTCGATACGCTCGAGGACCAGGCAGTGACCGTCCGTGAACGGGACTCGATGGCCCAGGAGCGGGTTTCCCTGGACAAGGTCGAAGGCTACCTGGCAGCCCGCCTGGTTGGTGCCTGAACGAACGCTACTCAAGCATCCGCTGCCTCAGCAACCGTCCCTCAGCCCTCTTCAGGGCAGCGCACCCGACGAAGGAGAACCATGGCCCAGCTGACCTACCGTGACTGGCGCGAGGACGATGACCTGGCCCTGCTCGAAATCTGGGGCGACCCGGAGACCGGCCAGGCCGGTCATTTCCGGGCCATGCTCCGCCCGTCCGCTGACCAGCCCTGGTCACGGTGCATCGTGGCGGAGGATCAGGGAGTAGCGGTTGCCGCCGGTGCGGTGTACGAGACCAGCCTGCACCCGGACCGGCTGTGGGTTTACGTAGAGGTGGCCCGCGACCACCGGGGCGCCGGAGTAGCCCGTGACCTGCTGGCGAGGCTTCGCGCCGAAGCCGAGCAGGCGCCGTCGGGCGTGCGGAAGCTGCGGGCCAAAGTGGAGCCGGAGACATCCGGCGCCGCCTTCGCCCGGGCCGCCGGCCTTACCCAGATCCAGAGTTCGCGCGTGGTGCAGGTTCCGCCCGGCGCGCTGCCGCTGCCGGACCTCGTGGAAACCGGTCCGCAGTTGGAGGAGGCGGCCACCGGGTCCGTGGAACTGACCCGGGCGGTGGCGGACTTTTACAACTCCGTCCATGTGTGGGACCGGGCGGACATGACCGTGGGACGGGCGCAGCAGATGCTGCTGAGCGAGTCTGCCGGGGCCGGAGGAGCGGTGGTGCTGCGCAGCGCGCCGAAGTCCGACGGCGGCACGATCCAGGCTTTCGCCGTCAGCTACACGCATGAGCGGACCGACGCTCCGGCAGATGTGCTGATGGGCTACGACACCGCACTGCCGGCCGAAGAAGCCGAAGCCGCGGTGCGGGCGCTGCTGGCCATGCTGGTGGCGCAGTACCCGGTGCAACTGGAAGTCGACGACTCGATGACCGCGGTGCTGGCCGTGCTGCAGCCGCTGCTGGATGCCGGCCTCGCCCGCCAGTTGGGCCCTGAAACTTCCATCGTCAGCGACTGACAAAACGGACAGGAGGAGTGCTCATGAAAGGTGTGCTGTTCGACGTAGACGGGACGCTGGTGGACTCGAATTACCTGCATGTGCTGGCCTGGTGGCAGGCTTTTCGGCAAGCGGGTATCGATGTCCCAATGGCGGCCATTCACCGCTGCGTCGGGATGGGCGGCGACAGGCTCATCGGGCACCTGCTCGACGACGACCGCGACCAGTCACAGGATGACCAGATCAAGGCCGCCCACGGTGCCGTCTTTTCCACCCACTGGCCGGCGCTGCGGCGCTTTGCCGGCGCCCGGGAACTCGTAGTCCGGGCCGCCCGTGAGGGACTGGCCGTGGTGCTGGCTTCCTCCGCGGAGGAAGCGGAGCTGTCCGTTCTGCGCCGCGTCATCGACGCCGACGAGTCAATCACGGCCGCCACCAGTTCTGCCGATGCCGATCAAAGCAAACCCGCGCCGGACATCCTGCAAGCGGCACTGGATGCGGCCGGGCTGCGGGCCGAGGACACAGTCTTTGTGGGGGACGCCGTCTGGGACGTCAAAGCGGCCGGAGAGCTCGGGATCCCCTGCATCGGCCTTGAGTCCGGTGGAACCCCTGCCGCCACGTTGACCGAAGCGGGCGCTGCCGAGGTGTACCGGGACGCGCAGGATTTGCTCGAACATTTCGCGGAAAGCGCCTTCGGCAGCCTTCTGCGCGCGTGACGGCGCCGGAGGCGTCCGGCGTCCCCTCGGGGCGCAGGAGCCGGTGAGCGAATGGCGGAGGAGCCAACCCACAAGCGCTTAGGGGACCGATCCGGAAACGCCCCCGGGGAGCCGGGCGGAAGCGCCCAGGCCGAGGCGATCCACAAGGACCCGGGTGCGCCAATGCAGATTTGTCCGGTTTTGAGAGAATAGACGGGTGACACTTACCGCTGCATCCGAACCGGCCGCCAAGCTGGAGCTTCCGCCGCTCAAACTCGGCCCGATCACCGTAGACACCCCGGTGGTGCTGGCCCCGATGGCCGGCATCACCAACAAGGCATTCCGACGGCTCTGCCGCCAGTACGGAGGCGGCCTCTACGTGGCGGAAATGGTGACGTCCCGCGCCCTGGTCGAACGCAACAGGGAATCGATGCGGATCATTTCGCACGATGAGGATGAGGACGTGCGGTCCGTCCAGCTCTACGGAGTGGACCCCAAAACCGTCGGTGCTGCCGTGCGGCTGCTGGTGGAGGAAGACCGTGCCGACCACGTCGACCTGAACTTCGGCTGTCCGGTGCCGAAGGTCACCCGCCGCGGCGGTGGTTCTGCGCTGCCGTGGAAAACCGAACTGTTCACCGCCATCATTCAGGCAGCCACGCGCGAGGCGGCCAAGGGCAACGTGCCGCTGACCATCAAGATGCGCAAAGGGATCGACGACGACCACCTGACCTTCATCGAGGCCGGCAAGATTGCCCGCGATGCGGGAGTGGCAGCCGTGGCGCTGCATGGCCGCACCGCGAGCCAGTTCTACTCGGGCAAGGCGGACTGGAACGCCATCGCCGAACTGCGCGAAGCTCTCCCGGACGTCCCGGTGCTGGGAAACGGTGACATCTGGAGCGCCGAAGACGCGGTGCGGATGGTGGAACAGACCGGTGTGGACGGCATCGTCGTCGGCCGCGGTTGCCAAGGCCGCCCGTGGCTGTTCGGTGACCTGCAGGCCGCGTTCGAAGGGAGGGAGCAGCGCTTCCGCCCGGGGCTGAAGGAGGTCGCCGACAGTTTCTACCGGCACGCCGAACTGCTGGTGGATTACTTCGAGGACGAAGGCAAGGCGCTGCGGGATATCCGCAAGCATGTGGCGTGGTATTTCAAGGGGTACTCGGTCGGCGGAGAACTGCGTGCGGCGCTGGCCCAGGTGCCCACGCTTGAAGTACTGCGCGAACTGCTGGCTGAACTGGATGCCGATGCCCCTTACCCGGGAGCAGACGCCGAGGGGCCGCGCGGACGCGCCGGTACGCCCAAGCGCACGGCCCTGCCGGACGGCTGGCTGTCCAGCAGGGAACTGAGTGCCGAGCATAAGTCGATGATCGCCGCTGCCGAGCTGGACGTCTCCGGTGGCTGAGGCGGCGCGCACCGGCCGCCCGGCGCCGCCTACGCCGGGATATACGGAGTTCGACCAGGAACGCTGGTACGCGGAGGAGCCCAAGAGCACCTACCGCACGCAGTTTGAACGAGACCGGGCCCGCGTCCTGCATTCCTCGGCGCTACGCCGTCTTGGCGCCAAAACGCAGGTGGTGTCGCCAGACACGGACGACTTCGTCCGGACCCGGCTGACCCACAGCCTGGAGGTGGCGCAGGTGGGCCGCGAGCTCGGCCGGAGCCTGGGCTGCGATCCGGATGTGGTGGACGCCGCCTGCCTCTCCCACGACCTTGGCCATCCTCCGTTCGGCCACAACGGGGAGACAGCGCTGAACGCCGCGGCCCATGCCATCGGCGGGTTTGAAGGCAACGCGCAGACCCTTCGGCTGCTGACCCGGCTGGAGCCCAAGATCCTGCGCCCGGACGGTTCACCGGCCGGACTGAATCTCACCCGGGCCAGCCTGGACGCGGCCTGCAAGTACCCGTGGGCCGCCGACGATGCGCCGGTCATCCATGGCAAGCGCACCAGCAAGTTCGGCGCCTACGACGACGACCTGCCCGTCTTCAACTGGCTCCGCGAAGGCGCCGCGGAGCGCCGCTCCTGCCTTGAGGCGCAGGTGATGGACCTCGCGGATGACATCTCCTACTCGGTGCACGACGTCGAAGACGCGATTGTGGCCGGACGCATCCAGCTCAAATGGCTGGACAGCGCCGACACCCGCAGCCGCGTCATCGGCTACACCCAGCAGTGGTACCTGCCCTCCAGTGACGCCCAGGAAGTGGATGAAGCACTGACCCGGCTGGAGCAATCCGGGGTCTGGGTGCGCGAGGCAGACGGCAGCCGCAAGGCGATGGCGGCGCTGAAAGACATGACCAGCCAGTTGATCGGCCGGTTCTGCTCCAGCGCGATGGACGCCACCCGTTCTATCTACGGCCCCCCGCAGTTGACCCGCTACGGGGCGGAACTCGTGGTGCCGCAGGAAACTGCCACGGAGATCGCGGTGATGAAGGGCTTGGCGACCACGTTCGTCATGACCGCGGAGTTGCGCCAGCCCGTCTACGAGCACCAACAGGAAATTTTGCAGGACCTGGTCAGCGAACTCCACGCCACGGGGGAGAAGCACTTGGAAGAGCCTTTCGCCTCGGATTGGCGTGACGCGAACGACGACGGCGCCCGCCTGCGCGTGGTCATCGACCAGATCGCTTCGCTCACCGATGTCTCAGCCCTGGCGCTGCACGAACGCCTGATGGGAGCCCACCGCACCCTGCTGTAAGGTCCCGGGCCGCCGGAGCCGTCCTCCACAGGCGGTTCCTGCGGCACCCCATCACCTGCCGGCGGGGCAGCGGCGGCCGATTTGGCACGGCTGCATAACATAGGACTATGGCCGGACTCATTAAGCGTGAAGACATCGATGAAGTCCGCCAGCGCACCGACATCAAAGAGGTCGTCGACGGCTATGTCACGCTGAAGTCGGCCGGCATCGGCTCGTTCAAGGGTCTGTGCCCCTTCCACGACGAACGATCGCCATCGTTCCATGTCCGCCCGCAGGTCGGCACTTACCATTGCTTCGGCTGTGGCGAGGGCGGCGACGTGATCTCGTTCGTGCAGAAGATGGACCACACCACGTTTTCCGAGACGGTGGAAAAGCTCGCGCACCGGATCAACTACACCCTGCGCTACGAAGACGGCGGCACCGGTCCACGCAGGGAAGACGTGGGCAAGCGGCAGCGACTGCTGGACGCACACAAGGTTGCCGCGGAGTTTTTCCGGGAGCAATTGCAAAGCCCCGGTGCCACGGCCGCCCGCGATTTCCTCTCCGGGCGCGGCTTCGACGCAGCCGCTGCGGAACAGTTCTCTGTCGGCTATGCCCCGCAGGGGTGGGACAGCCTGCTCAAGCACCTGACCGGACGCGGCTTCACGCAGGACGAACTGCGGATGACAGGCATGTTCTCCGGCGGCTCGGATGGATCCGACGGCAGGAACAGCCGGATCTATGACCGTTTTCGCGGCCGGTTGATCTGGCCCATCCGCGACCTGACGGGGGCAACGATAGGGTTTGGTGCCCGCAAGCTGTTCGAGGAAGACCAAGGGCCAAAATACCTGAATACGCCCGAGACGGCGCTCTACAAAAAGTCCCAGGTCCTGTATGGGATCGACCTGGCCAAACGGGACATTGCCCGCAGCCGCCAGTTGGTGGTCGTGGAAGGTTACACGGATGTGATGGCCTGCCACCTTTCGGGCATCCAGACGGCAGTGGCGACCTGCGGCACCTCCTTCGGCTCGGACCACATCAAGATTGCCCGGCGCCTGCTCTCCGATGACGGAACCGGAGGCGAAGTGATCTTCACCTTCGACGGCGACGAGGCAGGCCAGAAGGCCGCACTGCGCGCCTTTGAGGAAGATCAGCGCTTTGTGGCGCAAACCTACGTGGCGGTGGGGCCCAGCGGCGCGGATCCCTGTGATCTTCGCTTGAGCCACGGCGAAGGTGCGGTGCGCGAGCTGATCAGCTCCCGCCGCCCGTTGTTCGAGTTTGCGATCAAGGCCACCCTGAAGAAGTTCAACCTGGACACCGTGGAGGGCAGGGTCCAGGCCCTGCGCGCCGCCGCCCCGGTGGTCGCCGAGATCAGGGACCCCGCCATGCGGCCCGGCTACTCGCGCGAGCTTGCCGGCTGGCTGGGCATGGACGTCGAGGAGGTCACCCGGGCCGTGGCCGGAGCGGCCAAACGCGGGCAGGACCCCGGGCCGGCCCGGAAGACAGCCCGCGAGCAGGGACAACAGGGCCGCGGGCAGGAAGCGAACCGCAGCCCCCAACAGGCGTCTGTACGGGTGCGGCGCGGCAACGGCGGTCCACAGGGCCGGGAGGACGCCTGGAATCCTGGAAATCCTTCCCACCGGCAGCGCAACGGCCAGAGCCGGCCTGACTACGGGCAGGCTGCCCAGCAGGGCTTCAGCCGAGGCGGCAATGAGGGGGATGCGTCGCACTACGAGCCGGACCCCGGCCAATATGCGGCACCCGCGCCGGCCTTTCCGCGGCCGGACCTGAGTGATCCCGTGGTCCGGTTGGAACACCAGGCACTGGAAGTCGCCATTCAGCAACCCGGCCTCCTCGATGCGAACCAGTGGGAACAGTTCATGCAGGCCCGCTTCCTGGCTCCGGTGCATGTGGCCGTCCACGGTGCCGTCCGGACAGCCGGCGTTTCCGGTGCCACCCCGTCGCAGTGGGTGGAAACCATCCGGCAGGAGGTGCCGGAGGATCTGCGGGGTTTCGTGTCCGAACTGGCAGTGACGCCGCTGCCGGCGCAGAACGACGAAGCCCTGCGGCTGTATTGCCGGGGCATCCTGAACCGACTGCAGGACCTGCAGATCACTCACCTGAAGGCGGACAAGCTGGGCCAGCTGCAGCGGATGGATCCCGCGGCAGATCCCGAAAGCTACCAGCGGATCAACCGTGAACTGATGGAACTGGAAATGCAGCGCCGCGCACTCCGGGCCGAATAGCGGACGACCTCCGATTGGCAAGTTCCGGCCTCCATTGAGTATGCTGTTGGAGGTCAAACCGCCGGTGGCGGATGGCAGCCTTCCCCCGTAGCTCAATTGGCAGAGCATTCGACTGTTAATCGAAGGGTTACTGGTTCGAGTCCAGTCGGGGGAGCGGAGCAACCAGGATCCCCGTCTTCGTCCGAAGGCGGGGATCCTGTGCTTCCAGCCGTTCCCGCGTGGGTGCGGGCGGGGCGCCGATTTCGTCTCCTCGCCGCGGTCCTGCTAGAGTTTTATTCGCTTCATTCCCCCGTAGCTCAATTGGCAGAGCATTCGACTGTTAATCGAAGGGTTACTGGTTCGAGTCCAG
>NZ_JBNHHB010000219.1:0-8271 GCF_059091905.1 Arthrobacter sp. Dra40 | reverse complement strand
TCTTGCGAAGCAGTTTGCGGTGCTTCTTCTTGGCCATACGCTTGCGGCGCTTCTTGATAACTGAACCCACGAGTCCCTCATTCACTGATAGTTTCCGCGCTGCCGGTGCCCGGCGGGGCACACGCCAACATACGGTTTTTCGACGATGACGTAAAACGTTCCTTAACAGGGTACCGCCTCCGCAGCCCCGGCATTGACCGCGGGACGGCCCAGGGCACGCACCGGAGCGTCAGGCGGTGCCGGATTCCCTGTCGATGACGGCGCCGCGCAGGTACTCCTCCACGGCTGATTCGGGCACCCGGTAGGAACGTCCGAAGCGCACTGCAGGCATCTCGCCCGAGTGCACCAGACGGTAAACGGTCATCTTGGACACGCGCATGACTGCGGCCACTTCCGACACCGTCAAGAAGCGCACACTCGAGAAATTGTTCTCGTCAGCCATTACGCACTGTTCCTTTACTGTAAGCATCGGCGACGGCGTGCCGCCTTGCCCTGCCCCAAAAACCGTCTTCCTAGATACTTTAGAGGCTGTTGTGGCAAAAGTGAAAGTGCGTACTGTAGCTTAAGCGTTTTAACAGCGCACGGCGTGCACCGGTCACGCCGCTTCCGTCCCGCGATGTTGTGCGGCCGCCGCCAGCTGCGCCACCACGGAGGCGGTCACATCCCACTCCATGCACGCATCCGTGACGCTCTGGCCGTAAACCAACCCTGCCCTGGCTTCACCTTCAGCGACGTCCAGCTTCTGCGCCCCGCCCACCAGGAAGCTCTCCAGCATGATGCCTGCGATGGGGCTGGCGCCGGCTTCAAGCTGGGCGGCAATCTCCAAGGCCACCTCTGCCTGGCGGTGGTGGCTCTTGGCACTGTTGGCGTGGCTGGCGTCGACGATCAGCCTGGGGTTGAGCCCGGCCTCCGCCAGCGCTGCGGAGGCCGCGGCCACGTGGTCGCGTCCGTAGTTGGGGCCGCCCGTCCCGCCGCGCAGGATCACGTGGGTGTCGGGGTTGCCGTTCGTGGACACCAGCGCCGCCCGCCCCTCGCCGTCGATCCCCAGGAACACCTGGGCGGCGGCTGCCGCTTGGCACGCGTCAAGCGCAACCTGGAGTCCACCGTCCGTACCATTCTTGAAGCCCACCGGCATGGAGAGGCCGGACACCAGCTGACGGTGGATCTGGCTCTCGGTAGTGCGTGCACCGATGGCGCCCCAGCTGACCAGATCGGCCAGGTACTGGGGGCTGATCGGTTCCAGGAATTCCGTGGCCACCGGCAAGCCCAGCTCCGCCACCTGCAGCAGGAAGGTCCGCGCCAGCCGCAGGCCGGCCGCAATGTCGTGGGAGCCGTCCAGCCGCGGGTCGTTGATCAGTCCCTTCCATCCCACTGTGGTGCGGGGTTTTTCGAAGTACGTGCGCATCACGATCAGCAGCTCTTCACGGTGTTCCCGCGCGACCCGGGCCAGTCGGCGCGCGTACTCCAGGCCGGCTTCGGTGTCATGGATCGAGCACGGCCCGACGATCACCAGCAACCGGTCGTCCACGCCGTCCATCACCGCACGGATTTCCTCCCGGCCGCGGGCCACAACGGCAGCTGCCTCGGCGGTGATGGGCTGTTCCTGGAGCAGCTCGCCGGGCGACGGCAGCGGGCTGAAGCCGGCCACCCGCAAGTTGTTGGTGCTGCGGGCAGTGGCAACGCCAGCCGCCTCAGCCTCGACAACGTTGTTGCCTGGGGCCGCGTGGATCTCGGCGAGGTGGTGGGCTGGTGCATTCATGGTTGGTGTCCCGTCAGTTGGCGGCGGGACCTTGGAAACAGAACCCGCCGGAGAAATGGCGAAGGGCAGAGAATGATCTCTGCCCTGTTGGCTCTGAAGGTTGGTAGGCGCACGCGCTAAGCGGTCACGTCAGGCCCCTCCAGAGCCAACGCAAAATACGCATACCAACGAGTCGTCATACCCGCAACTCTACGCCGGAACCGCCGCGGACGGAAAACGCGCGGTCACGACGTGACCGATTATGACAAGGCCGCTGGAACCCGCTCAGGCCAGCCCGGCCAGCAGATCGACGCCGTAGACCGGTTCCCGGTCCAACGGACGGATGTCCGTGATTCCATGCGGCTCCAGCGCGGCAGCCAACGACCGCTGGAGGGGCCGGACGTTCATGCCCAAGCCGCCGCCGAGCACCACCGGGCCGGGGATGCCCAGCCGCCGCGACACCAAATGGATCTGTTCTGCCAAGTCTGCTGCTGCACGGCCCAGAATCGCTGCCGCCGCCGGATCGCCGTCTTCGGCGGCAGCCACCACCAACCGGGATTTGCCCGCCCAGTACCGCCGGCCGGTCCCGGGCGCATGGAACAGCGCTATTAATTCCACCGGTTCACGCAGCCGGCAGTCATCCAGCAACAGGCGCGTGAGGTGGTCCGGGGCAACGCCGGCATCTGCCTGCGAGAGCGCGTGCCGCACGGCTTCCCGGCCCAGCCAGTAGCCGCTGCCTTCATCGCCGAGCAGGTGCCCCCAACCGCCGGCACGTGCTTCTGTTCCGGCGTCGTTGATTCCCCACACGGACGTCCCGGTGCCCGCCACCACCCCGATTCCGGTGCTGAGGTGTCCGGCTGCCAGCACCAGACGAGTGTCGTGGACAATGTGGACGTCCGCCCCGGGGGCCAATGGTGCCAGGATCGACCGCAGCGCGGCGGCATCGCCGTTCGTGTCGATCCCACCCGCACCCGCGTAGACCGCTGTCACCGGCTCGCTGCCGAGCAGGCCGAAGACCTCGGCCAAGGCCGCGGCCGCCTCTGCCGTGCTGGTGTTCTGGATATTGGCGCTGCCCGCCGTCGCTTCCGCAACCACCACGCCGTCGTCGAGCCGGATGCCGCGCGTCTTGCTGCCGCCGATATCCAGCCCGATCAGAGTCTGAACCATGCTTTGAGCCTACTCGGCCGGCCCGCCGGCCCGCGGAGGGGCACCGGGTCTTTGGCCTGGCAGCCCCACCTTGCCGCCGGCAGAGCGCCCGGGACAAGCCGACGACGGCGCCCACCGGGGCGGGCACCGTCGTCGTTGTCAGTACAGCGCCGGGTCCGAGGACTTAGATGAGGCCCAGGGCCAGCATGGCGTCGGCGACCTTCTTGAAGCCGGAGATGTTCGCGCCGGCTACGTAGTTGCCGGGCATGCCGTATTCCTCGGCCGTCCCGGCGCAGCGGTCATGAATGCCGACCATGATTTCGGTCAGCCGCTGCTCTGTGTAGTCAAAGCTCCAGGCGTCGCGGCTGGCGTTCTGCTGCATTTCCAGGGCCGACGTGGCCACCCCGCCGGCGTTGGCTGCCTTGCCCGGACCGAAGAGCACACCTGCGTCCTGGAAGGTGGAAGCTGCTTCGCTCGTGCAGGGCATGTTGGCGCCTTCGGCCACCGCCACCAGCCCGGACTCCACCAGCCGGCGGGCGGACTTCTCATCCAGCTCATTCTGCGTAGCGCACGGGAGCGCCACGGTGCCATTGACATCCCAGATGTTGCCATCGGCGACGTAGTGCACGGCCGAACCGCGGCGTTCGGCGTATTGCGAAATGCGGCCGCGCTCAACTTCCTTGATCTCGCGCAGCAGACCGACGTCGATGCCGGCTTCGTCCACGATGTAGCCGCCGGAGTCGGAGGCGGTCACCACGGTGGCACCGAGTTCCTGCGCCTTTTCGATGGCGTTGATGGCCACGTTGCCGGAGCCGGAGATCACCACCCGCTGGCCGTCGAAGCTCTGCCCGCGGGTCTTGAGCATTTCCTGGGCGAACAGCACCGCGCCGTATCCGGTGGCCTCGGGCCGGACCAGCGAGCCGCCCCAACCGATGCCCTTGCCGGTGAGGACCCCGGACTCGTAGCGGTTGGTGATGCGCTTGTACTGGCCGAAGAGGTAGCCGATTTCGCGGGTGCCCACGCCCATATCTCCGGCGGGGACATCGGTGTATTCGCCGATGTGGCGGTACAGCTCGGTCATGAAGGACTGGCAGAAGCGCATGACCTCCGCATCGGACCGGCCGCGGGGGTCGAAGTCGGAGCCGCCCTTGCCGCCGCCGATGGGCATGCCGGTCAGGGCATTCTTGAAGATCTGCTCGAAGCCGAGGAACTTGATGATGCCCAGGTACACGGAGGGATGGAAGCGCAGCCCGCCCTTGTAGGGGCCGAGCGCGGAGTTGAACTCGACGCGGAAGCCGCGGTTGATCTGGACATTGCCGGCGTCGTCGACCCACGGCACGCGGAAGATGATCTGGCGCTCGGGCTCGCAAATGCGCTGCAAGATGGCGGCGTCGGAGTATTCGGGGTGCCGCGCGGAGAGCGGCTCCAAGGTCTCGAAGACCTCGTTGACGGCCTGGTGGAATTCCGTTTCGCCTGGGTTGCGGCGGAAGACTTCGTCGCGGACTTCAAGCAGATGGGCGTCCATTGGCGCGTCCCTTCACTAGCTGACGTATGGGGGCACTCAACTTGCTGCGGGCCCTCACAAAGAAAACCACAAGAACCCGGATCCAAGAAACACGTCTGACATATCGCCTGAGGGGCTCGTAACGCGCCTGCCGGCGGTCCCGCCGGCAGTTTGTGGCACGCCGCCGCGCATTTTCCGCGCCTATCGCCCGGCTGCTGGCGCCGGATGTGCGGGCCGTCACGGACAGCCTTAGCCTCCCAGGGACGGCCGGATGTGCGGGTCATCACTGGCAGGCTCCCTCCCTGTACGCCGCGGGTTGCTGCTTTGTTTCGCCGGCGGAGGTAGTGCTGCCAGCTGCGGGGGCGGAGTGGTGCTGCTTGGCCTCGGCGGCGGAGGTAGTGCTGCCAGCTGCGGGGGCGGAGTGGTGCTGCTTGGCCTCGGCGGCGGAGGTAGGGCTGCTAGCGGCGGGGCGGTGCTGCGGGCGGCGGCGGTAGGGCTGCTAGCGGCGGGGCGGTGCTGCGGGCGGCGGAGGGGCGGTCCTGCTAGCTGCGGCGGCGGCGCGGCAGTTTGGGCAGGTGCGCGAAGATGTCTGCTGCCTTGGTGGTTGCCTTGTTGGCAGCCTGGCCCAGGGAACGGCTGAGGTTGGGCACGGGCACCTCAAGGCTGCGCCCGGACACGGCGTGGCCCGGCTCCTGTGGAGCGGCGACGGCGGCGGCCACTGCAGGAGCCACCTGCTCCACCTCGGCAGGTGGCTGCACGTCGATGCCGAAACTGGTCACCCATTCGGCCACATCCTGCAGCGGCCGCGTTTGCAGCGAGTAGTAGCGCTTTTGTCCCTGCGCCCGCATGGAGACCAGTCCGGCTTCGCGCAGCACCTTCAGGTGCTTGGAGACGGTCGGCTGGCTGACTTCGAGTTCCTCAACCAGCTCGCCGACCGCTTTGTCGCCGCCGCGAAGCGAGCCGAGTATGTCCCGGCGCGTACCTTCGGCAATCACTGCAAAGACGTCATCGATGGCCATTCCATTACCCTATTCGCATATACGCTGCAGGGCACCCCCGGGAGCCGTGGAGACCCCGCGAACAGCGAAATCGTTACACCGGCCCGGCGCCGCGCAGGCTGCGCACTGGTGGCACCGGATCGTTCAGTCAAACCAGGGATCGAGCCCGTGGTACGGGAAGATCTCCTTGCGCGTAGCCATCACCGTGCGGTCCACACTGTCGTTGGGGTCGTAGCCCACTTCCCACGAGCGCCACCACAGGTCGGCGTCGTCGCCCATATAGAGCGGAGCCTGCTGGCCATACCGGACCTCAACGTAGTCGTGCCAGGACTGCGGCACCTCGCTGTGCAACGGGACAGCCCGGCCGGAAACAATGGCCAGCAGGTGCGTCCAGGACCGCGGCACCACGTCATAGACGTCGTACCCGCCGCCGCCCGTGGCGATCCACCGGTCGCCGGATACCTCGCGCGCGAGATCGGCCAGGTCCAGCATCATCTGCCGCTGCGCGTCCACGCTCAGGCGGAGGCTGCTGAGCATGTCGCGTGCGTGGTTATCGCAACCGTGCTGGCTGACAATCACTTCCGGGGCAAAGGCCCGCACCAGCTGCGGAACGACCGCATGAAAGGCCCGCAGGAATGCCGCATCACCGGACCGGGGCGGCATGGCAACATTCACCGAACTGCCCAAGGCTTCCGGGCCGCCGCTCTCATTGGCAAAACCCGTTCCCGGAAACAGGTGGGTGCCGGTTTCATGCAAGGAGATCGTCAGCACGCGGGGGTCGTTGTAAAAGATCGACTGCACACCATCGCCGTGGTGCGCGTCGACGTCCACGTAAGCCACCCGCTGCACGCCGTGATCCAGCAGGTGCTGGATGGCCAGCGCGCAATCGTTATAGATGCAGAAGCCGCTGGCCTTGCCACGCGCGGCATGGTGCATGCCGCCGGCGAAGTTGACCGCGTGCAGCGCCGACCCGTCCAGGATTGCGGCCGCGGACTGCAGCGACGCTCCGGCAATCCGGGCGCTGGCGGCGTGCATGCCCGGAAACACCGGGTCGTCTTCGGTGCCGAGGCCCCGCTCTTCGTCGACCGCCCACGGGTCTTCACTCACCGCCTTGACCGCTGCGATATAGGCCGGGTCGTGAACGGCCTCCAGAGCGGCGTCGCCGGCGATTTCGGCCGCGGCCAAGGTGACGTTCGGGCGGTGGAAGATGGCAAATTCGTCGGCCAGCTTGGCCGTGAGATCCAGCCGGATCGGCGACATCGGGTGGTGCGCGCCGAAGTTGTACGCCAAGAGGGAATCGCTCCACACCGCCAGAGTGGGAACCGGGGGAACTGGGGTCGCTGGCATCACAGACAGGCTACGCGAAAGCGGTGCCCCGCACGCATTCCCCCGGGCGCTGAGCCCGGCAAATGATGATTTACTACAGCAAGGAACAAAAGCAGCGATTCGGAGCCGGATAGAAGCGATCGGGATGACCAGACAGCAGCCGTCGTGGCTGGCGGAGCGGGAGCACGAACGATTCTGGCTTCTGCGCACACTCCGCGACTTCGTGGACCGCGTCGCCAACAGTTCGCCGGCGCGGCTGGCGCTGATCGTTTATGTGGCCGTGATCCTGGTCTTCACCGGGCTGCTGTCCTTGCCCGCCGCTTCCCGGGACGGGAAAATCACGGCGCTGCACGACGCCTTCTTCACCGCCGTCTCCGCGGTCTGCGTCACCGGCCTGACGGTGGTGTCCACCGCGGGTCACTGGACTTTTTTGGGCCAGGCGGTCATCCTGCTGGCCATCTTCATCGGCGGACTGGGCACCCTGACGTTGGCCTCGCTGTTGGCCCTCATGGTGAGCAAACGGCTGGGCGTCAGGGGCAAGCTGATCGCCCAGTCCGCCATGAGCAACGCGGGCCGCCTCGGCGAAGTCGGCACGCTGCTGCGGATCGTGATTACCACCTCGGTCATCATCGAGGTGGTGCTGGCCCTGGTGCTGTTTCCCCGCTTCCTGATGCTTGGCGAATCCTTTCCCCAGGCGGTCTGGCACGGCATCTTCTACGCCATTTCGTCCTTCAACAACGCCGGATTCACTCCCCACTCCGACGGTTTGGTCCCCTATGAGACCGACGAATGGATCCTGCTGCCGCTGATGGCCGGGGGCTTCCTGGGCAGTCTGGGGTTCCCGGTCGTCATGGTCCTGCTGGACCGCGGCTGGCGGTTCAGCAAATGGAACCTCCATACCAAGCTCACAGTCGAGGTGTCGCTGATCCTGCTGGCAGTCGGCGCCCTGGTCTGGGGTGCCATGGAGTGGAGCAACCCGGCGACCTTGGGCGGCATGAGCACCTGGGACAAGATCCTCCATTCAGTGTTCGCCTCGGTGATGACCCGCTCGCTTGGCTTCAACTTGGTGGACATGAACAACATCGAGCCGGCGACCATGCTGTTCTCCGACGCGCTGATGTTCGCCGGCGGCGGTTCCGCGTCGACCGCCGGTGGCATCAAAGTCACGACCATTGCCATCGTGTTCCTGGCCATTGTCGCCGAGGCCCGCGGTGACCGCGACGTTAAAATCCACGGCCGCACCATTCCGGAAGGTGCCATGCGGGTGGCCATCTCGGTGATCGTCATGGGTGCCACTCTGGTGGCGGGCGCGGCCGGCCTGCTGCTGGCCTTCACCGACGACAGCCTGGACCGCGTCCTGTTCGAGGTCATTTCGGCCTTCGCCACCTGCGGGTTGAGCACAAACCTGAGCGCCGAGCTGCCTCCCGAGGGCAAATACGTGCTGTGCGCCCTCATGTTCGCCGGCCGCGTCGGCACCATCACACTGGCCGCCGCGCTGGCGCTCCGCGAACGGCGCCAGCTGTTCCACTACCCCGAAGAGAGGCCCATCATTGGCTGAC
>NZ_JBNHHB010000218.1:0-8297 GCF_059091905.1 Arthrobacter sp. Dra40 | reverse complement strand
TCAGTTATCAAGAAGCGCCGCAAGCGTATGGCCAAGAAGAAGCACCGCAAACTGCTTCGCAAGACCCGCCACCAGCGCCGCAACAAGAAGTAGGACCGTCAGCCGGTTCCAAGCTTCCAAGGTTCGCCAGGAAACTGGCGGACCTTGTGCTTTAAATGCCGGCCGGCTTGGGTAGTGGATGTCACCTAGGCCGCAGGACGTCGCAGCCTGCTCACGCCGCGCCAGAGCCCGTAGACCGCGCCGGCCCCGGTGGCCGCCTTGAGGCCCAGCGTGGCCGCCCGCCGCCCGCTCCTGAAGTCGTAGACCGGCCAGTTGTTGTCCCGGGCGTGCTTGCGCAGCCTGGCATCCGGGTTGATGGCCACCGGGTTGCCCACCAAGGTCAGCAGCGGAACGTCGTTGTAGGAGTCGCTGTAGGCCCAGCAGCGCGCCAAGTCCAGCCCCTGCCGTTCAGCCAGCACTTCGACCGCGACGGCCTTCGCGGGCCCGTGCAGGATGTCCCCGACCAGGCGTCCGGTGTAGGCCCCGTCTTCGACTTCGCCCACGGTGCCCAGTGCTCCGGTCAGCCCCAGTCGGTCTGCGATGACGGCGGCTACTTCGATGGGCGTGGCAGTGACCAGCCAGACTTTCCGGCCCACCCGCAGGTGCTGGTCCGCCAGCGCCCGGGTTCCGGGCCAGATCTTCGAGGCGATGACTTCGTCGTAGACCTCGTCGCCCAGTTCCTTGACGTCCTCGCTCAACAGGCCGGTGGCCAGGGCAAGGGCGGTGTCGCGGATGGACTGGATGTCCTTCAGGTTCTCCCCGCGCATCAGGAACCGGGCCTGCTTGAAACCGAAGCTCGCCGCGTCGCGCATCCGGAAGGAACCCCGCTGGTACATCTTGCGTGCCACATGAAACAGGCTGGCTCCGCGCATGAGGGTGTTGTCGACGTCGAAAAAGGCCGCTTCCGTCCCCGGGTCGGCGGAGACCGAGGCTCGTTGAGCATGGCCGGCGGCGGTCTTGGGCATACATCGAGTCTAACGAGGGGCGGGAATTGTCCGTTCGCTGCCACTGGCCGCTACCGTGGAAGACATGAGTGGATCCCTCGCCGACCGCGGGCACGAACTGGTGCTGCTGACCAAACCCGGCTGCCATGTATGCCAGGCGGCCCGGGAGACCGTGGGCAGCGTCGCAGGGGAGCTCGGCGTCGTCTGGGAAGAGAAGAACATTCTTGAGGACCCGGAGCTCGAGCGCCGCTTCGCCGAGGAGATCCCTGTGGTCATGATCGACGGCGTGCAGCGGGACTTCTGGCACATCGATCCCGAGCGGTTGCGGCGGCTCCTCACGCAGTAGAAGGACGCGTCAGACAGGCGTCATCGGAGTTGGAGACCGGCCCGGGGAAGCTTAACCTAAGGGATACCAGCCGCCGGTGGGAGAACCGCCGGCGGTGCCCAAAACCCGGGACGGCCGGCCAGCCCGACCGGAGCCCGCAGCAGGCATCGGAGCGAAAACAGTGACCCACGTCCCGGACACCGAGGCGGCCAAGCCCTCCGGCCACGAGATTCCACCGGCCGCCCTCGCACGCCTGACGATCTACCTGAGGGCACTGAATGCGCTGGTGGCCGAAGGTACCGAACGCATATCGTCCGAGCACCTCGCCGAATCCGCCGGGGTCAGCCCGCCCACCCTGCGCAAGGACCTGTCCTATCTCGGGTCGTTTGGCACCCGCGGGGTGGGTTACGACGTACGGCTGGTCGGGCAGGAGATTGCCGCCGCTTTGGGCCTCACTCAAGACTGGAAAGTGGCCATCGTCGGCGTCGGCAACCTGGGCAGGGCACTGGCCGGCTATTCCGGATTCACCACCAAGGGATTCGGGGTCGTGGCGCTCTTCGATGCCGACCCGCAGGTGGTCGGGTCGGAGGTCGCAGGGCTGCGCGTGAGCACTATTGCGGATTTGGAATCCGTCCTGCGGCAGACCGGAGCCAACATGGCTGTCCTGGCTGTGCCGGCCGGAGTGGCCCAGGGACTCTGCGACCGGCTCATCGAAGCCGGCGTGGTGAGCATTCTCAGCTTCGCTCCGGTGGTGCTGCAGGTTCCTCCGTACGTGCAACTGCGCAAGGTGGACATGGCCACCGAACTGCAGATTCTGGCCTACCACGCACAACGGGCGCGGGAGGCTTCACACAACTGAAGTCTCCAGCGCCCGTCACGAGCCCGGCTGGCAGATCGGCCGGAAGCAGTACCCCTTAGCGGCCGTAGATACCGAACTTGTGGGCCTTGGTGGCCTGGAAGAACTTGTTGGACGCTGGCAGGAACAGGAGCACGATCGCCGCAATGCCCAGGAGCACCGAGATGGTGCCGAACCAAATGTTGAAGAGACCGAAGAGCGACAGTGCAGCAAAGATGGTGCCGGTGATCCGCGCCCAGTTCTTGCCGGCTTTCACGCCGAAGGCAACCATCAAATACAGGCCCACCGCGATGACGGCCGTAATGACGATGAACACTCCAGCCGTCCCGCTCATCATGTTCGCCAGCTCGGCTTCGGAAAACTGTCCGCCTTGCTCGCCCAGGGCTTCACGGACCGAGGGATCGTTGAGCACCATGGCCATGGTGCCGTCCAGGTTGGCCAGCTCGGACAGCATTTCGATGGCGGTGAGCACGGCCGCGGCGATGATCAACCAGAACGCGATGATGACTTCGCGGGGCGCCGTTGGCTTGGCCGTAGGCTGCGCCTGACCGCCCGGATAGCCGTACTGGCCCGGCACAGCGTTTTGGTAGCCGTAAGGCTGTTGTCCGTACTGCTGGCCGTAGGGCGACTGGCCCTGCTGGCCTTGGCCGTAGGGCTGCTGGCCGTACTGCTGGCCCTGGTCCTGGCCGTAGGCCTGCTGCCCGTACTGCGGCGCGTTCTGGCCGTACTGCCCGTACTGCGGTGCGTTTTGTCCGTAGGGCGGCTGGCTTGAGCCGGGCTCCTGCGGCGCATTCTGGCCGTACTGCCCGTACTGCGGTGCATTCTGCCCGTACCGGGGCGGCTCCTGTCCGCTGGGCCGGGCTTCCCCGTCCCCGGGCTTGTTCGGTTCGTTCTCTGGGGTGCTCATGGCGGATCCTTTTCATCTCATCCACACGGGCCTGCGTGCCGGTCCGCACGGGGCTTGGCAGCTGTTACTGCAACATTACAATGCAGGTCAGCGCCGTGCCGGTCGCCCGGAAGGATGATTTTCTGTCGTGCTGCAGCCCGCGCTCCCGGGCGCCCTGACGAGCCGGGTCTTTTGGGCATATCCGCGCGGTTTGAGACACTTGTACCCATGCCCGAAGCCACCGTCCATCTGCTCCGCCACGGCGAGGTCCATAACCCCGACCGCGTGCTCTATGGCAGGCTGCCCAGCTTCGGGCTGTCCGAGCTGGGCCAGGAGATGGCCCGGCGTGCTGCCGGCTACTTTTCGGGTCTGCGCAACGAGGGCGCCGCAATCAGCTATCTGGTGGCTTCGCCGCTGACCCGGGCGCAGGAGACAGCGGCGCCGACCGCCAAGGCGCTCGGTCTGGAGATCGTGACGGACGAGCGGATCATCGAAGCCGAGAACTACTTCGAGGGCATGGCAGACATCCGCTCGCACCTGCACCAGCCGCGGCACTGGCCGCACCTGTACAACCCGTTCCGCCCGTCCTGGGGGGAGCCTTACGCGGCCCAAGCCGCCCGCATGCGGGAGGCGATTGACGATGCCCGCCGAATTGCAGTCGAACGCGGCGGCGAAGGAGCCGAAGCGGTCCTGGTCAGCCATCAGCTTCCCATCTGGGTGACCCGGCTGTCCTGCGAGGGCAAAAGGCTCTGGCACGATCCCCGCCGTCGGGAGTGCACGCTCGCGTCGGTGACCTCCTTGGAGTTCGACGGCGGACGCCTCGCAGCGGTGCGTTATGCCGAGCCATGTGCCGATTTGCTGCCCGGTGCGGCGAACCTGCCGGGAGCATAATAGAATTACTACGCGTTGTAGAAGTGGGATGCCCCCAACCCACGAAGAAGAGTGTGACTTGTGACTGCCGATAACCCCCGTTTATTCAACCGCCGTGCCGTGTTCAAAGTCGGTGCGGGGCTGCTTGGTGTCCTCTCGCTGGCTGCCTGTTCGGTCGAGGATCCGTTGGCACAACAGGCCAACGCCGGAGATAACAAGAACTACATCGCCGGCGACGGGTCGGTGACCGAGTACGCGCCCGGCTCTCGCGGCGAGCCCGTTCAGTTGACGGCCAAACTCTTCGATGGCAGCACGGTTGATTCAGCCGACTGGGCTGGCCAGGTGACAGTGCTCAACTTCTGGTACGCCTCTTGTGCGCCGTGCCGGCTGGAAGCCCCGGATCTGCAGGCCTTGAGCGAGGAGTTTGCCGACGGAGCCCAGTTCTACGGCGTCAACATCCGGGACGAGCGCCCCACGGCTGAGGCCTTCGAACGGAACTTCGGGGTGACTTATCCCAGCTTCATGGATAAGGACGGCGGCATCCTGCTGGCGATGACATCCTACGTACCGCCGCAGGCTGTACCCACCACGCTGGTACTGGACAAGGAACGACGGGTGGCGGCCCGGATCCTGGGCGTGGCTGACAAGGGCACGCTCAAAGCCCTGATCAAAGACGCAGTGGCCGCGTAGCCGTGGGGTGGGCGACAGCCGCGCTGCCAATGACCGTGGGCGGCGCTTTCGGCGACACGGTGCTCAACGGCTCTGTGCTGCTGGCCATCCCGGTGGCCATGCTGGCCGGGCTGGTTTCCTTCCTCTCGCCCTGCGTGTTGCCGCTGGTTCCGGGCTACCTGGGCTATGTCACCGGACTGACCGGAGTGGACTTGGAACGCCAGCGACGCGGCCGGATGTTCGCCGGAATTGGCCTGTTCGTGCTGGGATTTTCCATCGTTTTCGTCATCATCGGGGCGGTCTTCGGCCAGCTCGGTGCATGGCTGAAAGGCAGCGACGCCGGCTGGGTCACCCAGCTGCTCGGCATCGTCGTCGTCATGATGGGCATCATCTTCATGGGCGGACTCGCGTTCTTCCAGCGGGACCGCAAGATCAACTCGCGCCCGCCGGCCGGGTTGTGGGGTGCTCCCGTGCTCGGCATGACCTTTGGGCTGGGCTGGGCGCCCTGCATCGGCCCCACGTTCTCTGCCGTCCAGGCGCTGGCCTACTCGGGCGGCGCCGATGCGGCCAAGGGGGCATTCCTGGCCTTCGTCTACTGTCTGGGCCTGGGGATCCCGTTCCTGCTGATCGCCCTGGGCGTCCGGCGGGGGATGGGCGCCATGGCGTTTTTCCGCGAGCACCGGCTGTTCCTGCAGCGGGCCGGCGGAGGCATGCTGGTTGTTTTGGGCCTGCTGATGGCCACCGGGCTCTGGGGGGACTGGGTGACGCAATTGCAGGACTGGTTTGCGAATGAAGTGAGGCTCCCGATCTGATGAGTCAGACCCCTGATGACACAACCGTGAAGGACCGCAAGCACAACCGCAACCGGGACAACGTCGCCGTTCCGGCGCTGGGCTTTTTCGGGATGCTGCGCTGGGCATGGACCCAGCTGACGAGCATGCGCACCGCGCTGTTCCTGCTGCTTCTGCTGGCCGTAGCCGCGGTGCCTGGCTCGCTGTTTCCCCAGCGTCCGGCCAACCCTGCGGTCGTCACCCAGTACATTGCCGACAACCCGGACGTCGGGCCGTGGCTGGACCGCTTCCAGCTCTTCGATGTCTACTCCTCGGTGTGGTTCTCCGCCATCTACCTGCTGCTCTTCCTGTCGCTGATCGGTTGCGTCATTCCGCGTGCCATCCAGCACTACAAAGCCATGCGGTCCCAGCCACCCAGGACACCGCGTCGGCTCTCCCGCCTGCCCGAATACGGATCGCTTGCGGTCCCCGCCGAGGCCGGCGTCTCGGCACGCTCTGCAGTGGAAGACGCCGCCAGGCTGCTCAAGCGCCGCGGCTACCGGGTGGACGTGCGCGACGCGGACACTGACCGGCCGTCCGTGGGCGCCGAGCGCGGCTTCGCCAAGGAAGTCGGCAACCTCGTCTTCCACACGTCGCTGATTGGGGTGTTGGTCTCGGTGGCCATCGGCGGCCAGTTCGGCTACACCGGACAGCGGGTGCTGGTCGAGGGCGAAACGTTCGTGAACTCGCTGATCGGCTACGACAGCTTCAACCCGGGAACCGGGTTCACCGAGGACCGGCTGGACGCGTTCTCCCTGCGGCTGGACAAATTCGATGTTGTCTTCGACCGGGAATCCAAGACCCACTACGGCCAGCCGCTCGACTTCACCGCAACCATGACCGTGCGCGAGAAACCGGGAGCCCCGGAAGAGCATCAGGTCCTGAAGGTCAACCATCCGCTGACCATTGGCGGCAGCAACGTCTACCTCATGGGCAACGGCTATGCCCCGGTGGTGACTATCCGCGACGGCGAGGGCAACATCGCCCACCAAGGCCCCGTCGTCGCCATTCCCAATGATGGGGCCTACACCTCCACGATGGTGATCAAGGTGCCGGACGCGAAGCCGGAACAACTTGGCTTTGTGGGTTTCTTCCTGCCGACCGCGATGGAAGGCGAGGATGGAGTGGCCTACGGCAGCGATCCGGATCCGATGAACCCGCGGCTGTACCTGAACTCCTACTACGGCGACCTTGGCCTGGACAACGGCGACCCAAAGAACGTCTTTGTCCTGGACACCAGCAACCTCACCGTGCTCAACGACCGCAACCAGGACGACGGCGGCATTGTGCTGGCTGCGTACGAAACGGCCAAACTGCCCCACGGGATGGGCAGCATCACCTTTGACGGCCTGGTCCGCTATGCGGCACTGGACATCCACCACGATCCGGGCAAACTCGGGGCGCTCGTCTTCTCCACGCTGGCCATGGCCGGCCTCGGCGCTTCCCTGTTTATCGGACGCCGCCGCATCTGGGTGCGCGCGGGAACCCACGAGGATGGGCGCACCATGGTGGAGTGGGGCCTGCTGGCCCGCGGCGAGGACCACCGGCTTGCACCTGAAGCAGCCGCCATCGGCAAACTCCTCCGCGACCAGTGGCTGACGGACGGCGGCCCGAAGGCGCACAATAGCAAGAGCGCCGCCGGCGTTGACAACACCTAAGGACGACACTTTCCATGCCCACGATTGACCAAACACTGGCTCAGTACAGCGAACTGTTCATCTTGCTCGGTGCGATGGCCTTCACCGTCGCCTTCATCGCGTTCTGCTGGGACCTGGCGAAATCGAGCAAGACCATCAAGGCGGTAGAAGACCGGCTGGCTGTCGAACACGCCGCGGCCGGCCAGGCTGGGCTGGTCCGGGTAGCCGGAGCGGCTGCCGGGGGCGGGGCAACAGCATCTGGCGATGGCCTGAACGGCAGAGCCGGAGCTTTTGAGATGGCCGCCGATTCGATGCACTACAGCAAGGAGCGCCGGCCCGCAGCCCGGATTGGCGTTGCCATCACGATTCTGGCCACGGTCATTCTGGCAGCCGGCGTTGTGGCCCGGGGGATGGCAGCGCACCGCGTCCCGTGGGGCAACATGTACGAATTCTGCACCACCGGTGCCCTGATGGTGGCGGTTGTCTATCTGCTCGCTTTGACCCGAAAGGACCTGCGTTTCCTCGGTTCGTTCGTGATCGGGCTCGTGGTCGTGATGCTCATTGCCGCGACCATCGGATTCCCCACCCCGGTGGCCCACCTGATTCCGGCCCTGCAGAGTTACTGGATTATCATCCACGTCTCAGTGGCGGTGCTGGCCTCGGCGCTCTTCACCCTGACCTTCGCCATGTCCGTGCTGCAACTGATCCAGGCCAACCGTGAAGCCCGCGGCCGCGCGGGCAAGGCTGACGCGCTGGCGTTCATGCGCGTGGTCCCATCGGCGCTGTCCCTGGAGAATGCAGCGTACCGGATCAACGCGGTGGCCTTTGTCTTTTGGACCTTCACTCTGGTGCTGGGCGCCATCTGGGCCGAGGAGGCCTGGGGCCGCTACTGGGGGTGGGACACCAAGGAAGTCTGGACGTTCGTGATCTGGGTGGTGTACGCCGGCTACCTGCACGCGAGGGCGACCCGCGGCTGGACCGGTACCCGTGCCGCCTGGCTGTCGATCGTGGGCTACCTGTGCGTGGTCTTCAACTTCACGATCGTGAACGTGTTCTTCGCCGGCCTGCACAGTTACGCTGGCGTCTAGCCGGCGGCCGCGGGTAACCGCGCAAGGGCGTGCCGCTTAACACCGAAGGCCCGCCGCTCTGATCAGAGCGGCGGGCCTTCGGCGTCGGTCGAAAGGCCGGACGCCGGCTATGAACTGCTCCCCGAAAGTTGGACTGAGAAATCAGTCCTTACT
>NZ_JBNHHB010000217.1:0-8325 GCF_059091905.1 Arthrobacter sp. Dra40 | reverse complement strand
GGATTTTCGTCTGCGGTGGTGTCCACCGCCGCCGCGGCGTCCTTCTCCGACCAGCCCAGGCCGGCGAGGGCTTCCTGTACCTGGCCTTTCCAGCCACCGGGCTGCTGCGGAGCTTGCTCCCCGGTGGGCACCAGTTTGCCGGCCAGTTCCAGTACAATCCTGCCGGCGAGCTTCGGCCCGATACCGGGGACCTTGGTAAACGCTTTGCTGTCCCCGTCCGTGGCGGCGATCCGCAGCGCCTCGGGCGAATGCACCGACAGCGCTGCCAGGCCCAGGCGCGGGCCAACGCCGCTGACGGAGATGAGAGTTTCGAACACTTCCCGCTGGGCTGCGTCCTCGAAGCCGAACAGTGTCATGGAGTCTTCGCGCACGATCATCGTGGTGGCCAGATGGGCCTCCCGTCCGACGAACAGCGTGCCCAAGGTCTGCGGCGTTGCCTGGACGAGCATGCCGAAGCCGTTGACGTCGATCACTGCCGACTGCAGCCCAACATGGGCGACGACCCCGCGCAACGAGCTAATCATGAACACAACTCCCATATCCGGCACTGCGGCCCGGAGTCCGTCCCTGCGAGCTGAAGCGCAGGTCGGATCGTCCGAACATATTTACGAATAGCTTACGGGCCGGCGCGGACATTACCGGCGACCGCCACGCCTCGTCGCCGCTGCCCGGCAGTCGCGGGTCAAAGCCCGGCAGTCACGGGTCAAAGCGCGGGAGTTGCGGGCAGCAGTTCAGCGGCGATTGCGTTTGGCCTTTGCTTCGGCCTCTGCCCACAGCTTTTGGGCCGCAGTCATGCCCCCGCCCGCAGCGGGTTTCGCTGCTCCTCCGCGCCAGGCGTGGGTGATCGCCAGGGCCAGCGCGTCCGCGGCATCGGCCGGACGCGGCGGCGTGTCCAGCCGCAGGATCCGGGTCACCATTTTGGTCACGGCGGCTTTGTCTGCCTGGCCGTTGCCCGTGACCGCGGCCTTCACCTCGGTGGGCGTGTGCAGTGCGACGGCGATCCCCCGGCGCGCTGCCGCGGCGATCACCACGCCGGAGGCCTGGGCCGTGCCCATCACGGTGCTGACATTGGTCTGGCTGAAAACGCGTTCAACGGCGAGCACATCGGGGGTGTGGGCGTCGAGCCACACGTCGATGGCCTCGGCGATTTTCAGCAGGCGCAACTCCAGAGGCATGTCAGGGGTGGTTCCGACTACGCCGACGTCCACCAAGGTGGAGCGGCGGTTCGGTTCAATATCCACCACTCCCAGGCCGCACCGGGTCAGCCCGGGGTCTACCCCCAGCACGCGCATGGCCATCCCCGGTGACCGGACCGGAGTCAGTCGTTCTCGAGTTCGGCGAGCACGTCTGCGCTGATATCGGCGTTGGAGTAGACGTTCTGGACGTCGTCCAAGTCCTCAAGGGCGTCCACCAGCTTCAGGAACTTCCCGGCTGCGTCGGCCTCGAGATCCACGGCCATCGAGGAGACGAACTCAATTTCGTCGGTTTCGTACTCAATGCCGGCTTCTTCCAGTGCTGCCACCACGGCGCGCAGTTCGGCGGGATCGGTGTGTACCTCGAAGTTGTCGCCGTGCTCCTTGACTTCCTCGGCGCCGGCTTCCAGCACCGCCATCAGGAGGTCGTCTTCAGTGAGCCCGTTCTTGGGCAGGGACACCACGCCCTTGCGGGAGAACATGTAGGACACCGACCCCGGGTCGGCCACCGTTCCGCCGTTGCGCGTGATGGCGAGCCGGACTTCGGAGGCTGCACGGTTCTTGTTGTCCGTCAGGCACTCGATCAACACGGCAGAGCCCTGCGGCCCGCGTGCCTCGTAGATGATTTCGCTGTAGTCGACCGTTTCGCCGGTCAGGCCGGCGCCGCGCTTGACGGCGCGGTCGATATTGTCGTTGGGGACCGACGTCTTCTTGGCTTTCTGGACGGCCAGTTCCAGGGCGGGGTTGCCGGACATGTCCGCTCCCCCGTTGCGGGCGGCCACTTCGATGTTCTTGATCAGCTTCGCAAACGACTTGGCACGCCTGGCGTCGATCACGGCCTTCTTGTGCTTGGTGGTTGCCCACTTGGAGTGTCCGGCCATGCTTACGCCTCTCCTCTGACGATACGGATAAAAAGTTCGTGGATGCGGCGCTCCCCCGTGACTTCCGGGTGGAAGGATGTCGCCAGCAAATGCCGCGAACGCACTGCCACTATTCTAGCCGTCCCGTGCAAAGTGCCGGTGTGGGACGCTTCGTCCGGCTTCACGCTGGCAAGGACCTCCACATCCCGGCCCACACGTTCCACCCACGGCGCCCGGATGAACACCGCGTGGACAGGTGCCGGGTCCCGGCCAGGGGACTGCGCACTGAACTCCAGGCCTTGGAAGTCCAGATCGGTTTCGAACGACTCACGCTGCCGGCCGAAGGCGTTGCGCCGCACCGTGATGTCCAGTCCGCCCAGTGTCTGCTGCGGATCACCCTTCAGATCCGTGGCCGGATCCGCAATCCGGTCGGCCAGCATGATCATGCCGGCACAGGAACCGTAGACAGGCATGCCCGCCTCGATCCGCTTCTTGAGCGGATCGGCCAGTTCGAAAATCCGGGTGAGCTTATCGATGGTCGTCGATTCGCCGCCGGGAATGACCAGGCCGTCCACGGCATCAAGCTCGGCCGGCCGCCTCACCGGCAGCGCCGCGGCACCGTTGTATTCCAAGGCGGATAAATGCTCGCGGACGTCACCCTGAAGGGCAAGCACACCAATCGTGACCACTGTGAAGATTCCTCGCCGGTTCGGCATCAGGGGCGCCTGTATGGCGGCCGTACGGAAAAACAGTAGTGCCAACCGGTCAGGGGGCGTTAACCGTGTCTGCCGGCGACGGCTCCCCAAACTCTTTACCGGTGCCCGCCGGATCCTGCTGTCCGGCACCGTCCACGCGTGCCCGCCGCAGTTGTGGTGCCCGCCACTCTTAGCCGGTGCACCGGTGCTGCACTGCCGGCGGCTTGTATAGTCTCTACTCATGCGACACCTCCTTGCGACCGTTGCCGGAAAGGCCGTGAAGGCGGTAGCCAGGCTCCGCGGCGGCGGTTCCGCACTGCCCGGCCTGGTGGCCGAAAAAATCGATCCGCAGTTCCTGCCGCGCACGCTCGGGACGCTGCCGCGCGGCGTGGTAGTGATTAGCGGTACCAACGGGAAAACCACGACCACCAAAATGGTGGTTGAGCTGTTGCAGGGCCAGGGCCTGAAGGTGTTCACGAACCGCACGGGCAGCAACTTCACCCGCGGCGTGGTCGCGTCCGTGCTGGGTGATTCGGACGCCAGGGGCCGGCTGGACGCGGACATCGCCGTGTTGGAACTGGATGAAGCCCACGCGGTCCACTTCGTCAAGCTGGTCGCCCCGCGCTACAGCCTGCTGCTCAACGTGATGCGTGACCAGTTGGACCGCTTTGGCGAGATCGAAACGACGGCGGCGTTCCTCCGGCAGATCGCCGCCGCCACCACCGATGCGGTGGTACTCAACCGTGAAGACCCGCGAATTGCGGCGCTGGCCAGCGCCGTGGCTGCGCCCCGGATTGAGTATTTCGGCCTGGCACCGCAGCTGCGCCACATGTTCCCGCACGACGACGAGATGCGGACCGCTGCGGCCAACGGCGCGGCCGGCACCGGCAGCCCTTCCGGCACCGCCGCCGCGGAGGCCGAGCGGCCGAGCGCCGACGTCGTGCTGTCCGCGTGTGAAGGCGCCGCCGCGACCTTCGAGCTGGACGGCCGCGCGCTCGAGGTTGAGCTGAAGCTGACCGGCGTCTACAACGTGTTCAATGCTGCCGCGGCGCTGGTGCTGGCGCGGACTGTGCTGGGCCCGACGGTGGACGAGCCTGCACTGCTGGCCTCGTTGGAAAACGTGACCCCTGCATTCGGCCGCGGCGAATCCCTGACAGTCAACGGCCAGCCGCTGGACCTGGTGCTGGTGAAGAACCCCGCCGGCTTCCGGCTGGCGCTGAAGTCCTTTCCCTCCGCCGGCTACCGGACCATGATCGCCATCAACGACAATTACGCCGACGGCCGGGACATGTCCTGGCTCTGGGACGTCGACTTCGATTCGCTGCGGGACAGCGGCGTGGCCGAGGTTTCGGGGGTCCGGGCCCGCGACATGGGCCTGCGCCTCTTCTATGAGGACGTTCCGGTGGGCCGGGTGGACACGGATCTGATTGCTTCGCTGCACCGCTTCATTGCAGATGATCCGGACTCCCCGAAGCGGATCTACTGCACCTACACGGCCATGCTGGCGCTGCGCCGCGAGCTTGGAAAACTGACCGAAGTGGAAGTGGTTTCCTGATGGACGCACCTGTCATCGATCTGCTCCAGCTGTACCCGCGGGACATGAATATTTACGGCGACTGGGGCAACGTCCTGGTGCTCCGCAAGCGCTTGGAGCTGCGCGGTTACGACGTCCGGCTGCACGAGTACAACCCGGGCGACACCTTCCCGGAGCAGGTCGACCTGATCGTGGGTGGCGGCGGCCAGGACTCCGGCCAGAACAAGATCCAGGCCGACCTGCTGGCCCAGGGCGGACGCCTGCGGGAGCTTGCCGACGACGGGCTGCCGATGCTGGCCGTCTGCGGCCTGTACCAGCTGTTCGGCCATCGGTTCACCACCCACACCGGCGAGGTGATCACCGGCATCGGGCTGCTGGATGCCGAAACCATCGGCGGGCCCACCCGGCTGATCGGCAATACCGTGCTCGAAAGCGGAGAATTCGGCACCATCATCGGATACGAGAACCACAGCGGCCTGACGACCCTCGGCAGCGAAGTCCAGCCCTTCGGACGGGTAGCGAAGGGCCAGGGCAACAACGGCACCGACGGCACCGAAGGAGCCCGCTACCGCAACGTGATCGCCACTTACCTGCACGGTTCGCTGTTGCCCAAGAATCCCGCCGTGGCCGACTACCTGATCGGCCACGCTGCCAAGCGGCGCCACGGCAGTTTCAACGATGTGGCACTGGAAATCCCCCATGAGGCCGAAGCCCGCGCCGACGCCGCGGCCCGTCCGCGCTGAGGCGCCCCGTCCCGACAGCGCCGGTCAGCCGGCGCTGAGGCACCCGATCGCGACAGCCGTCAGTCGTCGCTGAGCAGCCACTCACGGGCGACGCCCCCGGCCGCGCCCATCGACTCGACGGTCGCCTTGGTCCGTTTCCGGCTGGCCGTATCCGCTTGTTCGGAAACGCACCAGTCCCCGGACGCCTTGGCAGCTGCCAGCACATCGGCCGCCACCGGGCACCAGCGGTGTTCCGGTCCGCCAAACGTGGCCGGCAGCCAGTCCAGCCGCGCCACCTCCCAGGTTCCGCCGTCGTCATCCTGGCTGAACTGCGCCCGCACCATGAGGCCTTCCGTGTTGACGATGTTGGGCGTGGCGTGGGCGGCGATCGTGTTGCCCAGCCCGTAGACAATCCACGTGCCGTTGTATCGCTCGATCGGCTGCACCGAGTGGCTGTGGTGCCCGTACACCAGCGAGAACTGGCCGCTGTCGGCCAGGGCATGGGCCGCGTCCTGCTGCTGACCGTTGGCGTAGTCGGTGTATTCGGCGCCGGCGTGGATCGCGCCCAGGACGATGTCCGCTCCTTGCGCCCTCGCCTCTTTGGCCTTGGCGATCATGGCCTCCGGATCCAACAGGTCCACCTGCCACGGCTGGTCCGGCGCCAGCCCGTTCAGCGAGAACGCCGCGGTGATCACGGCAATCCGCGCAGCCGGGGTATCCAGAATCAGGACGGCGCCGGCCTCGGCTTGGCTGCGGTAGGACCCGGTGTGCTCCAGGCCGCGCGCCTCGAGTGCGGCCAGCGTCCGTTCCAGCCCGGCGGTGCCATAGTCGAACGTGTGGTTGCTGGCGGTGGTGCAGGCGTCGTAGCCCACCGCGGCGGCGGCATCGAGGATCTGCGGCGGTGCGTTGAACGCCGGGTAGCCGGAGTACGGTCCATCCTCGGGGGCCAGCGGCGTTTCCAGCTGGCAGATGGCAAGGTCGGAGGTAGCCAGGTACTCCTGCTGGGCGGCGAGCATCGGTTCAAAGTCCAAGGCACCGTTTCCGGTCCGCCGGGCGTCGCGGGCTGCCTGTTCCCAGAGTGCCTCGTGCAGCAACAGATCGCCGGACACCGCCACGGTGGCGCAGCGGATTCCCGGACAGCCTGGACCGGCCCCGGCCGTCGCCGTGGGCTCCGGGGTGGCGTGCGCGGAGGACGACGGCGGTGCCTCCTGCGCGGCGCCGGTCCCCTGCCCTCCGGGGCTGGCCGGCATCCCGGCCGGTTCCGTTGCGGTGGCAGCCCCGTGCTCCGGCCCGGCGCTGCAGCCAGCCACCAGCATGACTGCCAGGACCGCAGCTGCCGTCGCCCGGCCGGGCCGGCGCGGCTGCCGCCGGCGGACGAGAGTGCCCGGACGGCGCGCCACGCTAGTCCTGCTCCCGGCTGATCAGCAGCTCGTGCGCGCCGTCCGTGGCCGCACCCATCGATTCCACCGTGGCCTTGGTCCGTTCGCGTGATGCCGCGTCGGCGGCCGTTGACTCGCAAACGCCCTGTGGCCGGTCCTTGGCGACCGAGCACCAGCGGTACGGATCGGCGGTGATCAGGCTGGGTGCCCACGCCAGATCGCTGACCTTCCACGCGCCGTCGTCGCTTTCACTGAACCGGGCGCGCAGCAACAAGCCTTCATTGTTCACCTGGTACCACGGTGACAGCTCGGTGACCCCGTTGCCCAGGCCGTAGGCAATCCATGTGCTGCGGTACTTCTCGATCGGCAGCACCGAGTGGGTATGGTGCCCGTAAATCAAGGTGAATTGGCCGCTGTCCGCCAGCTCGTGGGCCACCTCTTCTTGTTGTGCATTGGGAGCGGAGGCGTATTCGTCGCCGGCGTGCATGACGCCCAGCACGATGTCTGCGCCCTGCCGGCGGGCCTGCCTGGCTTTGCCGATCATGGCCCTGGCGTCGAGCATGTCCACCTGCCAGTGGTGCTCCGGCTGCAGTCCGTTAAGCCCGTAGGCGCCGGTGATCACGGCAACGTCCGCGGCGTGGGTCTTCAGGATCAGCAGCCCGCCGGCCTCCGACCGGCTGCGGTAGGACCCGGTGTGCTCCAGCCCCCGCTCCTCCAGCGCGTCCAGCGTGCGGTTCAACCCGGCCGTTCCCTGGTCGAGGGTGTGGTTGCTGGCCGTGGTGCACGCGTCATAGCCAACCGCCTTGGCTGCATCCAGAATCTGCGGCGGCACGTTGAAGGACGGGTAGGCGGAGAACGGCCCCGTCCCGGTGCCGACCGGCGTCTCCAAGTGGCACACCGCGAGGTCGCTGTGTTCGAGGTAGGCCCGCTGGCCTTCGAGCAGCGGTTCGAAGTCCATCGGCTTTTTGCCGGTTTCCGCGGCATCGGCTGCGGCCTGGTCCCACAGCCCCGCGTGCACCAGCATGTCTCCGGTGACCAGCACCGACGTGCAGCGGAGCGAGGGGCAGCCGGCCACAACGCCAGGGGTGGGCTCCTCCGACGGTGCCGGGCTGACCGTGGTGGAACCGCTGCTGGCGGTCCCGGTAGCGGGGGTATGCTGGCCGGGCGGGACGGCAGTCCCCTGGCCGGTGGGCGCCCCGGCGCGGCCGCCGCCGTCGGCCGCCACCCCGCACGCCGCGATCATGGCGAGGGCAGCAGTTGCCGCCACCAGCACGGCGGTGCCGGCCCTCTTCCGCACGCGGCGGCCGGGGCGTGCGTGTGCCGCCTGCCTGTTCATGCCGAAAGTGTAAGGCTGTCTATGGGGTTGATCACGGCAACAGCCCGGCGCGCCTGCCGATCATCACGCGCCGAGGGAGCGCCCCCATGGCAGAGTGGTGGCATGGCCAACCCCTTTCTGGAACCCAGTCTCCTGCCCTATGAGCTGCCCGATTTCGCAGCCATCCGCCCCGAGCACTATCCTGCGGCGTTTGAGGCCGGGTTTCGGGAACAACTCGCCGAAATCGAGGCGATCGCGGCCAACCCGGAGCCGGCCACCTTTGAGAACACGGCCGTCGCCCTCGAGCGTTCGGGCCGCACCCTGTTGCGGGTGACAGCCGTTCTGGACAACTTCGCCGCGGCGGACGCCACCGGTCCCGTCCTGGAACTGCAGCAGCAGATGGCCCCGCAACGGGCGGCCCACCGGGACAACATTTACTTGCACCGCTCGCTCTACCGCCGTGTTGCGGCGATTGACGAACACGGTGAAGGCCTTGAAGGCGAGGACCTGCGCCTGCTGACCGAACTGCGCAAGAAGTTCCGCCGGGCCGGTGCCCGGCTTCGTCCGGCGGAGCAGGAACGCTTGCGCGCAATGAACGTTGAATTGTCGGAGCTGGACGCTGAATAC
>NZ_JBNHHB010000216.1:0-8348 GCF_059091905.1 Arthrobacter sp. Dra40 | reverse complement strand
GACCCGGTATGTACAACCGGGTCCGGTCCGTGCATACTCAAGGTGGGGTCAAGTCCTTTGTGTCTTGAGTTGGGGAACTAGAAGATGAGCTCTTTGGGGATTGAGCAAAAACTTCGCGTCGCGGTCGTGGACGATCACACAACTTTCGCGGAGCTGCTGTCGGATGCACTGAACCGGGAACCGGATCTGATCAACGTGGGCAGTGCCGCCAGCGTGGCGGCGGCGGTAGCTGTGTGCCGCCGGTCGCGGCCTGATGTGGTCGTCATGGATTACCACCTGCCCGATGGCGACGGACTGGGCGCTGCGGAGCAGATCCTCAAGACTGCAGCCCACACGCGGATCATTCTTCTCACGGGCAACCCGGCACCGAATGTTCTGGCGCGCGCGGCTGCGGCGGGCCTCTGCGGCTTCCTGGCGAAAGACGGCTCACTGTCTATCCTGCTTGAAACGATCCGGCACGCCAGGAACGGCAGCATGGTGGTCTATCCGTCCATGCTGAGCCAAAATGCCGCCACCGGCCGGGCCGCGGCGTTGGACCTGCCGGCGCTCACGGAACGCGAGCATCAGGTTCTGGCCCTCATGGCGGCCGGCCACGACGTCCGCACGAATTCCAGGAAGCTGGGCATCTCCCTGCACACGGGCCGGGGGTACGTGAAGTCGATTCTTTCGAAGCTCGGCGCCCACTCGCAGCTGGAGGCCGTCGCCACCGCACGCCGGTTGGAACTGCTGGACAGCGCGTATGAGCGCTGAGCCCACCGGCCCGGCCCGGCACAGCAACCTCGCCGAAGCGCACCCTGAGCCGCCCGGCCCGGAGCGCTCCGAGATGACAGCGGCCCTGCGGCGCTTCACGCTCTTCGGGCTCGCCGCATTGGTCATCGTCGCTGTTCCGGTGGTCATCGTCGCCCGCTCGCTCGCCGCGGACCATGCACTGGCCCACGCCGCCGACCGGACAGCGCAGATGGTCGAGCACGAATTCGCCCAGCACGTCAACGATGCGGTCCTGTCCGGCGATGCACAGGCGATGGCCACACTGGATGACGAGGTCCGTCCGATGATCGACGACGGCCACCTTCTGCACCTCAAGGTCTTGGATGCCGGTGGAACCATCGTCTATTCGGACGCCCGGGAACTCATTGGAGAGCAGTTCGCCCTACCGGGGGACGTCCCGCACCGCTTGCAGGGGAATGCGCCCGCCGGTCTCGTTAATGCTCATCTGGACTCGGGCGATGATCCCGGCCCGGGCCGCGGCGAACGTGTCGAAGTCTACCTGCGCGCCCCGGCCGGCAACGGGGAGGACTACGTCTTCGGGCTGCACTATCCTGCCGACCAGATCAACCGAATGCAGGACGAGATGCTCGGCCTTCTGCCGGTCATCCTGCTTGCCCTGGCCGCGTTGCAGCTGCTCCAGTTGGGACCTGCCGTCCGCATGGGCCGCCGTCTGCAACAGGGCGGCGAGATCCGGCGACGGTTGCTGCAGCAGTCGATGGCCGCGTCCGAGAATGAACGCCGGCGGCTGGCCCGGACCCTGCACGATGAAGTGATCCAAGAGCTGGCCGCACTGGCCTACAGTCTGGAATCACGGGAACAGCAGCAGGCTGCACCGGACAGCGAATTCCACTCGCTGACTAAGAGGATTGTGCAGGGAAATATTCGGAATCTGCGCCGTATCACGCTGGCGTTGTATCCGCCGGACCTGTCGGCGGCGGGGCTTCCGGCTGCGTTGGATGGGCTAGGCGACCTGGTCCGCCAACGCGGGGCGGGTTGGCACTTGGAAACCCGGATCCCGGATCCGTCGGTCGTCGCCCAACCGGAGCTGCTCTACCGTGCAGCCCGTGAGGCTGTTACCAACGCATCCAAGCATGCGGGCGCGCGGCTGGTTGCAGTTGCGCTGGAGGACCGGGGCCACGAAGTGGTGCTGGAAGTTGTCGACGACGGCGTCGGCTTCCGCCCGGACGATGCCACCCCGGACGGCCACCTCGGCCTGCGCATCATGCGCGACACAGTGCGCGAGGCCGGCGGTTCGCTGATTATTGAATCTGCTCCACATGCCGGGACAAGGATCGTGGTCACCGTCCCAACCGGAAGGCGGGCCTTTGAGCGCCAGGCCAAAGCCGCCCAGGCGGTCGAGGAAACGGCTGACGCCTGAGCCCGCGAGGTCCGGCTGCATCCACGGAAGCGGGCCCATTGCGGGGCCCGCTTCCGCGTAATGGACGGTGAAGCCGCTGCCTAGATCTCGGCCCCCTCCAGCAATTCGGTCACCAAGGCCGCAATGGGAGAGCGCTCGGACCGCGTGAGGGTCACGTGGCCAAAGAGCGGATGACCCTTCAGTGTCTCGACGACGGCGGCGACACCGTCGTGGCGCCCGACGCGCAGATTGTCACGCTGTGCCACGTCGTGGGTGAGGACGATCCTGGAGTTCTGGCCGATCCGGCTCATCACCGTCAGCAGTACGTTCTTCTCCAGGGACTGCGCTTCATCGACAATGACGAACGAGTCGTGGAGCGAGCGGCCGCGGATGTGGGTCAGCGGCAGCACTTCAAGCATGCCGCGGTCCATGACTTCCTCAACGACTTCGTTGGAGACCAGGGCGCCGAGCGTGTCGAACACCGCCTGGGCCCACGGGTTCATTTTTTCCGATTCGGAGCCCGGCAGGTAGCCCAGTTCCTGTCCCCCGACGGCGTACAGCGGCCGGAACACCACCACCTTCCGGTGCTCGCGACGCTCCAGCACCGCTTCCAGCCCGGCACAGAGCGCCAGCGCGGACTTGCCGGTTCCGGCCCGTCCGCCGAGCGAGACAATACCAACTTCCGGATCCATCAGCAGATCGATTGCCAGCCGCTGCTCCGCGGAACGTCCATGCAGCCCGAACACGTCACGGTCGCCCTTGACCAGGCGCACCTGCTTGTCCGCTCCCACCCGGCCGAGCGCAGACCCGCGGCTGGAGAGCAGCACCAGCCCGGTGTTGGCGGGCATCTGGGCCGCGTCCGGGATGAAGACCGGCTCGTGTCCGTACAACGTGTTGACGTCGTCGTCAGACACATCCAGTTCCGCCACGCCGGTCCAGCCGGAGTCCTTGACCAGTTCGTTGCGGTACTCGTCTGCCTGGAGTCCCAGAGCAGACGCCTTGACCCGCATTGGAAGGTCCTTGGACACGACGGTGACGTTGCATCCTTCGTCGGCCAGATTCTTCGCCACGGCCAGGATCCTGCTGTCATTGTCGCCGCCGCGGAATCCGGCCGGCAGCACTTCCGGTGAAATATGGTTGAGCTCCACCCGGAGGGTGCCGCCTTCCTCGCCCAGCGGGATGGCATGGTTCAGGCCTCCATGCTGCACACGCAGGTCGTCCAGCAGGCGCAGCGCCTTGCGTGCGAAGTACCCCAGCTCCGGATCGTGCCGCTTGCCTTCCAGTTCAGTGATCACCACCACCGGCAGGATGACCTCGTGCTCGGCAAACCGCAGCAGTGCCCGCGGATCCGACAACAAGACAGAGGTGTCCAGGACAAACGACGCACGCATTGTTTCCGGTTCGCCGGCGGAAACAGGACGACCGGCCGAGGCGGCAGCGGGCTGCTTCCTTGGTCCGGTCGTAGCGGCAGGGCGCGGATACTTGCTGGCGGTCATGCTTGCTCCCGTCCGGAGCGCGATGGCTCCGACTTTTCTGAAGCGGGGCGTGGACGGTAGGGCCACCAGGCCGAAACCGGCCTCCCCCGATGCTGCTCTCGCTCTGCGCATCACACTGGTGGCCTTCCGATCAATCCGCGGAGTGCTGACTGATAGTCCTAAATTACGCGGTTGTGATTCGCCGCGACAAGACCCCGGGATAAACCGTTTGCATGAATACTGGGTGAAGACAGCGGCGCGGCGGCGCCGCCACCTCCCCTCGCGGGCGTCAGGCGCCGAAGCGGCGCTGCCGGCTGGCGTAATCGCGCAGCGCGCGCAGGAAGTCCAAACGCCTGAAATCCGGCCACAGCGCCTCGCAAAAGTAGTACTCGCTGTAAGCGCTCTGCCACATCAGGAAGCCGGAGAGCCGTTGTTCGCCGGAGGTCCTGATCACCAGGTCAGGATCCGGTTGTCCGCTGGTATAGAGGTAGCGGGAGATATCGTCGACGGTCAGCGCGGCGGCTACGTCCGCCAGGGTCTGTCCTTCTCCCTCGGCATGGCGCAGCAGGCCCTTGACCGCGTCCACGATCTCCCGGCGGCCGCCGTACCCGACGGCCACATTCACGTGGACGCCGTCGACAGCAGCGGTCTGCTCCCCGAGATCGCGGAGTTTCGCGGCGAGGTCGGCCGGTAGCGTCTCCAGTGCCCCGACCGGATGGACGCGCACATTCTTTCCTTCACCCAACCGGTCCAAGGTGTTGCCAATGACACCCAACAGTTCGCGCAACTCGTCCTCGGAGCGGCCCATATTGTCCGTGGACAGCATGTACAGCGTCACCACTTTGACGCCCAGGTCGCCGCACCAGCCGAGGAATTCCAGGATTTTGTCTGCCCCGGCCTGGTGCCCTTCCCGCGTGGGCGCACCGGCCAGTCTGGCCCATCGCCGGTTGCCGTCAACCACCACACCGATGTGGCCGGGGATACGGTCGGGCGCCAATGAACGCTGCAGGCGCCGCTCGTACAGGCGGTACAGGACGCCGGGAAGAGACACAGCACCCCGCCTTCCTGATCGCCCGTTCACGACTTCGAATTCTATCCTCCCGGTCGACCGGTTCCGCACAGGCCGCTGGTTACCCGCCGGTAACCAAGGGTGTGGCGGCCGCTAGAATGTGCGCATGAGTGAACACGGCGCTGCGCCCAGGGGGCCCGGGTACCGGGTGGACCACGAGCAATCCCCCGCACGGAAAGAGGCGACGGACGGACCGATCGAACGGACCGTAGAGCAGGTAGCCGATGCACTGAATATCAAGCCAAAGTTCCGAGGCTGGCTGCATGCCGGAGCTACTCCCCTGGCACTGGCCGCCGGGATCATCCTCGTTGCACTGGCGCCCACAGCCGCAGGCAAATGGGCTTCTGCGCTTTACGCGCTCACCGGCCTGCTGCTCTTCGGCATCAGCGCCGTCTATCACCGCGGCAACTGGGGCCCCAAGGCGAAGCTGATCCTCAAGCGCCTGGACCACACCAACATCATGCTGGTCATTGCCGGTACCTATACCCCGCTAGCCTTGGCGCTGCTGGAACCAGGCAAGGCCACGCTGCTGCTGTGGCTGATCTGGTCCGGGGCCATCGCCGGCGTGGCGTTCCGGGTGCTCTGGCCCCACGCACCACGCTGGCTCTACGTCCCGGTCTACTGTGCGCTGGGGCTGGCCGCACTGTTCTACCTGCCCGACTTTTTCGCGGCCAGCCGTCCAGCGGCAGTGCTGATCTGCGCCGGTGGTGCTTTGTACATCGCCGGTGCTGTGGTTTACGGGATGAAGCGGCCGAACTTTTCGGTCACCTGGTTCGGCTTCCACGAGCTCTTCCACGCCTTCACCGTGGTGGCCTTCGTGTGCCATTACATCGCCATCATGATCGCAGTGCTTGGCTACGCCGGCTGACAGCCGGCCGGCTGATCGGAGTGCGCCGGGCTCAGCCTGCGGCAGCGCCCAGTTCTGCCAGCAGCTCGCCGACGGTGGCGGCCGGGCGCCGGCACACCATGCCCCGGCACACGTACGCCAGGGCGCCGTCCGCCGGGACCGGCTTGTCCGCCAGCAGTGGGGCCGCCCCCTCCGTCCGCCCTGCCGAACCGGGACGGGCGATGACCAGCCCCGGACTGCCGGTTGCGCGTGCGGCGGCAATCAATCCAGTGGCCGCGTCCGGTTGCCCGGTGACGGCCAGTTCAACTGGCCCCGCTGCCACTGCCTGCGCCACAGCAAGGCCCCATCCCGCTGCACGCGGTGCCCGAACGGCAATCCGGTCCAGATACCCGAGCAGCCGACCGGCCAGGTCCAGGTGCCGGCCCGAACCGCTGTAGGCGGCATAGGTAGCCAGCGCGCCGGCGAACAGGCTGGTGCCGCTGGGCGTTGCGCTCTCCAGCGGATCTGCCGGCGGCACGGCCCCGGCTGCAGCAGCTACCTGGGCGGCAGGCACCGACTGGTCAGTGAGCATGCCGTCACGCAGGAACACGTCCTCCGCGCGCAGCACCAGTGCTTCGGCGGCGGCGTACCAGCGCGGCGCGCCAGTGGCCGCATACAGCGAAAAGAGTCCCTCCGCGCAGCCGGCGTAGTCCTCCAGCAGCCCTTCGAAGGGCTGGGCCAAACTGTCGTGTGACACACGGGCCAGGCGGCCGGAGCCGTCCAGATGCACGGACAGCAGGTAGTCGCCAGCCGTTTCGGCGGCCGCCACGAGGTCCGGCCGGTGCAGCATCTCACCCGCTTCAGCCAGTCCGGCCACTGCGAGCCCGTTCCAGCCGGCAACAACCTTCTCATCCCGTGCAGGCTGCGTTCGCCGTTGCCTGGCCGCCAGCAGGACCGGGCGCAGCCCGTCCCAGCGGCGCTGTTCGTCGGGGTCCAGCAGTCGTCCCGGGTGCAGGGTCGAATCAGTGGCGGTCACCTTGCCGCGCTCTCCCACACCCATCACGGACGCCACCCAGGCACCGTCGTCGTCTCCCAGCAGGTCCAGCAGTTCTGCCGGCGACCACAGATAGGTGGCGCCTTCATAGTGGACGCCGTCGACGACGGTGTCGGCGTCGAGGGAGGATGCGAATCCGCCGTCCCCTAATTGCAGCCGGTCCACCATCCAGTCTGCCGTACCGGCTGTCACGGCACGTCCCACGCTGCGCTCTGCCTCGACACGGGACTGGGCAGCCCATTGGGCATAGGTGCGCAGCAATTGGACGTTGTCGTACAGCATCTTCTCAAAGTGGGGCACCGACCACTGTCGGTCCACCGCGTAGCGGGCAAATCCGCCCTCGACCTGGTCGTACAAGGCCGACCCGGCCATGGCGGACAGCGTACGGGCGGACAGTGCGGCGGCCTGCTCCGCTGAGTCGGAGCGTGCGGCGGCCGCATGCCGGAGCAAGAAATGCAGCACGGCGGACGGCGGGAATTTGGGCGCCCCGCCAAACCCGCCGAAGACGGTGTCCTCTTGGTCGGCCAGAACCCCAACCGCCTGTTCGAGTACGGCGTCGAGTACGGCGCGGCGGTCCGCTCCCCGGCTGCCGGCGGGCACCTGCACCGGCCCAGGACCGGCTGAGGGGACCTGCACAGCGCCGTCAAACCCCGGCACGCCGCCGCCGGGTTCCCACCCGCCCCCCTCAGGCCCCGGCGCGAGGTGCCCGAGGAGCTCCCGGTTGGCTTCGCCGACCTCGGCTAAAGCATCGGCCAGCGATGCTGCGGTGGTTTCGACGGCGCCGCGGCGCTGCTCCCAGGCTTCGTGGACGGCCTCGAGCACCTGGCGGAACGACGGCTGGCCCGGCAACGGACGCGGCGGGAAGTACGTGCCGGCATAAAAGGCCCGGCCGTCCGGCAGTGTGAAGACGCTCATCGGCCAGCCGCCCTGGCCGGTCATCAGCTGGGTTGCCGCCATATAGACGTTGTCAACGTCCGGACGTTCTTCCCGGTCCACTTTGACCGGGATGAAATGTTCATTCAGGTAGCGGGCGGTGGCCTCGTCCTCGAAGGATTCACCGGCCATCACATGGCACCAGTGGCACGCCGCGTAGCCTACCGAAACGAAAACAGGCACGTCTCGAAGACGTGCCTGTTCAAAGGCCTGGTCATTGAACGGCCACCAGTCCACCGGATTGCCGGCATGCTGCCGCAAGTAGGCCGAAGCCTCTGAGCGCAGTCTGCCGGCCACGGTCAGTCCCCGCGGTCCGGGCGGCCCGGGCCGCCGCTATGTTCGTTCGTCCCGCCGGTGGCGGTGCCGCCGTCGGCGTACCGCTCGCTGCCCCCGGCGGTGGAGTCCGTTCGGTCAACCGATCCGGCGCCCGCCTCCGGTGTACCCGTGAGGCTGTTCTCTTCCACCTGCGAGCGGTAGCGGACCCGCCGGATACGCCGGCTCATGTCCCAGATCAGGAAAATCACCACGGCCGCCAGCGCAAAAGTAAAGAAGAAACCCCAGGGCCCCGGCGAAACCTGGTCAGCGTCGAGTCCGGGCCGGAGCGTGGGTTCGCCGGCACCGGCGGCGACGGAGGCGAGAATCTGGATCAGGGGCAAGTTCAGTCTCTTTCTGGCTGCGTCGCGGAAGCAAGGTTCCGGCGCTGGTTGGCTGCAAGCTCTATCTTATGCCCGCAAAGAAATCGGTTTCGGGCACGTTGGTCTCGACCCGGGCGTGGATGAGGGAAAAATCCTCCCAGGGCCAGACCGTCCGTTGCATCTCTTCAGAGACCGCAAAGAAGAAGCCGGAGGGCTCCACCTGGGTCCGGT